>QMSF01000163.1 GCA_003649565.1 Thermoprotei archaeon
CCCACTAAGGAGGCATGTAAGCTATACAATGAGAGGTGTAGAGAGAAGAAAATTGTAGCCGCATTACACCTCACATGCTGAAAATTACAACTAAGCGCTGCTCCAAGCTAACTTTTTAACTTGGAAGTCAGAGTTAATCGACATAGAAAACTTCAACATAGAAAACTCTAGGTAGTGCAGAGAATGAACTTAACTAACAGGCTTTCTGGGATAAGCTCTATCATCGGTGTTCTAATGCTCATAGTAATAACGATAACTGGAGCAATATTGGTATACGGTTTCATCGTTGGAGGGCTTATGCCAAGCTTAAGCACAACACCTTCAAAGCCACCGCAGACATCACTTGAGTCTGTTCAAGTCCTCGATAGCGGGGGATTAGTACTCTACGTCAGAAACCTTGAGAACTACGAGTTAACGGCTGATGCCTTCTACATAATAGACCCCATAACAAAAACAGCTCTCTTCTATAGGCCTGTTAGAGTTGACATACCGCCAAAGGGCGTTGGAGAAATCATAATACCATCAATATTCGTTAAGAAAGAGGTAAATCCCGATCAAAGCGCATACATGATAAAGCTTTCACTTAGCGAAGGAGGCGTTGCGACAATACCATTACCATCAAGCTACCTAAAAGAAGCATCACAAAAAAGAGTTTTATTGGGATTTCTAGCCAATATTAGTAGCAATAGCAATGAACTTCACTGGGTAATATTCGATTATAGCAGCGGACACTATTGGTTATGCGGAAATCATAGTCCACCTCGACTAATAACTGAAGGTTATGCTCCAATACTTGAAGGAATAAACGAATACACGATAACTACTACATGGATTCCATGGGATCAAAGACCCATAGACTCTCCAATAATAATAGTTGTAAATCCAACATATGCAACTGAAGATTGGATATTCACATGGCATGCACTTGATGGAACATTCAAATTTTATCTTCAAAAACTTGAAGGTGAAGTCGAAATAGACTTCCTAGTATTCTGGGAAGACATCTATTATCCACCTACAAGACCAAGTATGGATGACTGGAAGGATCATGTTGTTAGAGTTACGAGTTTCATGAATGGTACCTATAGGATTGCGGTCTTCATGGCTAAAGGAGGTTATTCCCATAGATTTTATGTTAATGTAGATGAACCCTGGACATCACTTCCATCTCAAACTCCTGTTTATCAAAAACCCTTTGGAGCTTACTGGTTTAAGGCCAGTGATGGTTATTACGTGGAGATGACGGATAAAATATGGTATGTCAAGCTTTAATCAAAAATACCTTAGAAAGACTATGGGTAATGCACAAGCGTCTATTGCTCTTAGCCATTATTCTCCTAGTTTTGGCTCCAGTCTCAGCGTCGAATTTTGTTTTAAATCAAAAATCTTAATTTTGCTGTTTATTATGGTGATGACGTAGACAAGCTAGTGAACTTCGATTTGGTCATTGTTTTACCCTTACTGAAGCGTAGTGATATTGAATACCTAGAGGATCATGGCGTGGTGGTTTTAGGTTACTTAAGCATTACGACGATAGGCGGATGGGAGCCCTGGAGCTCAAACGTCACGAGTGACATGATTATAGAATATTGGAGCACTTGGAATGAAGCTATAGTAAACGTATCGCACACCAAATGGAGGGATATAGTGAGAGAAGCTGTAACAGCAACGTCTTATATTAGCTTGCATCCATACTTAAAGCTGTACATCAGAAACATAGGTACAAGTAAGGCAACAATAACTTCAGTGTATGTTAAGAAAACTAATGGTAATTTGGCGGCTACTGGAGCTATTGTAACAGCATCAAGAGAAGTGGAACTTGAAGCAGGAGAAGTAGCATCATTTAATGCTATCTTAAAGGAATCATTACCCCCTGATGTCTATATAGTCAAAGTAGTGGCTACAAGAGGCTCTATAGCAACGCAAGGATTTAAGTTAGAGCATAACTTGTTTAAAGGCATAGTGATGAACGTCACTGAGAGCAACAATGAAAATAACAAGGTAACTGCCGAGGATGAATATGCTGAATATGAAGTGTAGGCAACCTTTGAAGGTGGTTACTACAAGATATGGTTTCGCATTTACGCTAAGCCAGGGATCACCATCAAGAGTGCTTATGCCGAGCTCTTTGCGAATAATGAAGAGCATCCAGACTGGGTCGGAGGTAATCCATGGATCTGGACAACACTCTATACTTATCCTGATTGGGCTGGAGCTGAGTGGATCCCTGTAAAACCTAGTGAAATGCCAGTTTACGCAGTATTGGGCATAGAAGTAGAAGCTCAAGTGAGCAGTCTCAGCTATGATCAGTATCTCATATATTCTTGACGGTGAAAAATAGAGAAATTTATATCTAACCTGAAAGACACATAACTACCTGGCAGTTATATTACAGTCTGGTGTCTATTTATGGGGCAGAGGCTTTTATTGAAAGTGGGTAGGAAGGGAGCCATATATCTTCCTAAGAGGGTTCTTGAAGCACTAGGGTTGAATGAGGGGGACTACGTCATTGTCAAGGTTAGAAGAGGCAAGGCAGTACTCGAGGTTATACCTGATCCTCTTCTTTTAGCCGCTTTCTCTAAGAAGTGGGCTTCAACAACTGTTGAGGAATTTGAGAGGGAATCTATGCTTGAGCAGGAGAGGCTCCATGAAGATTCTGCTTGATACCACTTATCTACTGCCAACATTTGGAATAGAGGTTAAGGGGCTTACAAGCGAGGATATACTTAAGCTTAGAAGTCTTGTTGTCGATGGAAATATCAAACTTTACTGCTCATCAATCATATGGCCTGAACTTTTAGGCAAGGTTTTTCGTGAAATCAATAGGCAGAAAAGAGCTGAGAATCTCGATATTAAAATGGCTATTAGAGCATTGTTTAACCCTAAGTTCTACAAGTGGATTAAGCCGGGCAGAAGAAGCATAGAGCTCGCATACAACTTGAGGAGGCTTGGTCATCCTGACATGATAGATAACATTCTCTATGCATTATCAATAACCCGCAAAATGATATTTCTATCCATGGATCTGGACTTTAAAGACTTCTTAGTTAAAAGGAACTTCCCAATCAGCAGCTTTTTGTCCCATGATGAGCTATTTGAGAGGCTACGTTAGAAACGTTGTGAGAATCCATCTTTATAGCCTTCTATAGCTCCGTGATCACTAATGATCTCGGCTTTCTCTATTAGTCTACGGGCTTTCTCCATATCTTCTTTTAGCTAGCTCCTTCATGATGTCTTCTATTAATAAGCCTCTTAGTGTTAATGCTAAAGCTAGGTGATATATGAGGTCAGCTCCTTCAGCTATGACCCTTTCTTTGCTTTCCACTAAGCATGCATATGTGAATTCGAAGAGTTCTTCATGGACTTTCTTTAGCACTGCTTGAATTCCTTTAGATGCAAGCTTCCAAGTATATGAGCCTTCAGGCTTTTCCTTTAACCGCTGATCGATAACTTCTTGTAATTGTGATAGTATTGAGCCTCCACCACCAAGCTCCTCAACTTCAACA
>QMSF01000164.1 GCA_003649565.1 Thermoprotei archaeon
GCTCTACAGCTAATGAGCCGTAGGGGTATGAGGATAGGAGGTCTTGTTTTGTAGTAAAGGGTATCTTGGAGAGGTTTTTAAGAGACTTTATGCTTATGCCTTTAAGCTTGTTAGAGTATAAGGGGCTTTTAAGAGCTTGTTTTACGGTCCATTTAAGCCTTTCAAGCTGTGTAGCTTCGAGATCTCTATCTGAAAGGGTAAACTAGATCACCGATCATATGTGCACCTGCTCACTCTCTCCTGTGATAAGACCTTATAAAGCTTGCGTTTAACTTCAAACCTCGACTTCGCTTATTTTCAGTTAGTTCGCATTGTTTAAGTTATGCTTTGTATTAGTTAATCATGCGATCGATATTGCTTAGCTTAACTAATTCCTTTTGGTGAGATTAAATGGGTGCTCAACTGTGGACTATGAGCTTATTGAAAAGCATTATTCAAATGAGCTCGTTAAGAGGGAGATAGCTGATTACTGCAAAGGTAGGTGGGTCGCCCTTGAAGGAGGTGCTTTGGGTAGTCGTGTTTTTCTGCGTTATTGGAGGGATGGCAGGCCCTTAAAGATTGATAAACCATTTGACGTTGAGGACTCGTTAAGGCAATTTAAGGGTGTAAAGCCCAGAACTATTTATGGCTCAGTTAACGTCTATGGCAGATTATCTAGCAGATTAGACCTTGAGGATCCTGGGAATATAGTATATGCTTCTCCGGTATGGGATATCGATGGAGAGCTTGAAAAGTGGAAGGACATAATTGAAGTTGTCAGAATCATAGTTAATGAGCTTGAAAGGCTCGGCCTTGTAAAATCGGTGTTTGTGAAGTGGAGTGGTGAGGGAGCACATGTTCACGTTCATGAGAAGTGCTTCTCAAATGACGTGTTATCCAAGCATAACCCATTGGACATAGCATACTCTCTCGTAGAGTACGTCCTTGATAGATTCAAGGAAAAACTAGTTGATGTTGTTCCGAGATCAAGCGAGCTTAAAGTTGAGAAGGAAATAGATTTGAAGAGAGTTTTTACCGCGCCATTAGCCCTTCATAGGAGAAGAGATCTATGTTGTGTATGCTTTAAGCCTGAGGTCATCGATAGCTTTGAGGTTGAATGGGCTAATCCTCAGAGTTTCAAACATGATGAGAGATGGAGAGACTATGTTGAGGGTGAGGGTGACGAGGCTGCTCTTAAGGCAATTGAAGCTGTTGGCGGATACAAAGGGTGGCCTGGTGCTATGGAAGTCAAGCCAAGAATGGTTATAGCGGCGCCCAAACCCATTGAAGTTAAGCAGAAAGGAAAGCTTGGCAGATTTCAAGTAATGGGATTGCTTCAAGCAGCTCGATATTACTTATTGACTGGTGACTTGGAGAAAGCAAAGTCTTTTGGTCTCAATAGAGCGATATTCTATGCCTGGGCTAAGAGACATGCAAGAGAGGTAGCTCTCAGGAGATTATCGAAAATTGGAAGGCCCATCACCGAGGAGAGAAAGGCTAGAGAAGAAAAGGCTGTTCATGTTGGCGATGAAGTAGCATTCGTATCCGATAGAGGATGGTTTATGATAGGTGATCAAGAGCAAAAGCCTGAAGACTATGATAGACAGATAGCCCAATACATTGAGGGTGTGATACCATATGAAAAAGCATGGCAAGCCGCCTTAGAGTACCTGAAGAGCTTTAAGAAGGAAGTCTTGTTGGATCAACAAAAGTTCTTTAAGCAAGTCTATGAGCCTGTTAGGGATAGGTTCGTTGAAGATGTGGTTCTTAACCCTAAGAAGAGGGCTCCTAAACCAGAGGGATTGTTTAAGTGGTTTAGTGAGGAAGAGAAAGGCTAGCTTTTAGCTAACCTTATCAGCGTAAACCAGCTAATTACTTATGGTGTTATTGAAAAACATGAGGTTCATCGATTTTAAACCTAAGCAAGTCATAGTCTTAGACTGCTATTCAGCTAGAAGTATATTAGAGCGTAGTAAGGGGACAATCAAGTTCAGCATATTGGTCAACTTAGGTCTTAGAGGAGTTGACGTGGAGATATGTGATGACAAAGCAATTATGGAAGGCTATGTTGTTAGCCTTAATCAGCTTAGAGAAATAGCTGATGATGAAGAGGGCGTTTATGCTATTAGCGAGAAAGGGCTCTTCAAACTGACGATAGCAGATGAGCATTTCTATCGGTTGAGGCGTGTAGCCGATAACACAGCTCCAACGCTTGAGATAGACGGTATTCACATGCATAAAATTGAGGGTATAACTCCATGGGATGACGCTAAAAAGAAAGTCTCACTAGCTAAAGTTAGGAAGGGCAATGAAGTTCTCGATACCTGCATGGGCTTAGGCTACACCGCTATACACTCAGCTTTGAGAGGCGCAAGAGTCTTAACAGTCGAGGTTGACCCCAACGTTATTGAGCTGGCGAGCTATAATCCATGGAGCTGGAAGCTAGAAGAATTACATGTTAAAGTAGTTCAAGGTGATATATGTGAAGTCATAAGAGAGATAGAAGATGAAAGCTTCGATAGAATAATACATGATCCTCCGCGATTTTCAGCTAAAACAGGTCATCTCTATGGAAGAGATTTGTATTCAAACTTCTATAGAGTATTAAAGGATAATGGTATTCTCTTTCATTATGTAGGTTCACCGGGGAGGGTTAGAGGTCTAGATCTTGCTCGAGGCGTAGCTAAAAGGCTTGAAGACATGGGGTTTGATGTTAGGATTCTTAGGAAAGAAACGGCGGTCTTAGCCTTTAAAGGGTAAAGAGGCTGCTATTGCTGGCATGACGCCATTATGATGATTGCGATTATCCCTAACCAGCTTACCTAAAGCCCTTCGTGTAGAGTTACGATGTTGTTTTCATCGATTGAGGCTTTAGGAGTTTAATTTAAGAGCCTCTTGTGGGTTGTCTTCTTTTTAGATGTAGAGCTGAGGGTTAGTGTTATGGTTTTGTTTCTTGATGTGTGTAAGTTGTGTGATGAGCTTGCGTCTATTAGTTCTAGGAGTGCTATGGTAGCCCTTGTATCGAGGTTTATTAGGGATTTAGATCCCGATGACCTTGAGCTTGCCGTTAGGTTTATCGTCGGAGAGCTCTTTCCTCCGTGGGAGCCTGAGATAGGTCTTGGAGTTATGGGTATAGTTGACTCTGTGGTTAGGGTTTTCTCATCGTCGAGAAGCGAGTTTTTCAAGGTGTTTAAGCCGACTGGCGATGTCGGTCTTGCTGCTATGAAAATAGCTGAGAAACTTAAGGGCAAGCCAATTCTCATGCTTGATGAGAAGGGGTTAACCATTAGAGAGGTTTATGAAGGTTTCAAGTCTATAGCTGAAGCTTCAGGTGAAGGTTCCAGACGCAAGAAGCTAAGACTGTTCAGTAGTCTCTTGTTAAGAGCTAGAAGCCCTCTTGAAGTCAAATATCTCGTTAAGCTGGCATTGGGTGAGAGGAGGCATGGATTTGGCGAGGGCTTAATGGAGGAGGCAATAGCGGATGCCTTTAACGTACCTCATGAGCTTGTGCGTAGAGTCAATA
>QMSF01000165.1 GCA_003649565.1 Thermoprotei archaeon
ACCATAATGGGGAGAAAGGAAAGTGAAAGCATTCTCGACTTCTCAAAGCTCATATATCCCTGCATGCAGGTAGCAGACATCTTCTATATGGACTTGGACATATGTTTAGGAGGTACAGATCAACGCAAAGCTCACATGCTTGCTAGAGAAATAGCAGAAAAGAAGAAATGGAAGAAGCCCGTTGCGATACACACACCTTTGCTCATAAGCCTAAAGCCACCTGTTGGACTCAAAGAAATAGACGAAGCAGATCTTAAAATGAGTAAATCGAGGCCTGAAACGTGCATTTTCGTTCATGACCCTCCCGAAGAAATTGCAAGGAAGATAAATACAGCTTATTGTCCCATTAGAGTCGTTGAAATGAACCCTATTATTGAAATATGTAAACATGTACTCTTTGCCCACCCTGACTTCAAGCTATACGTTAAGCGCGAAGAGAAGTATGGTGGAGATATATACATTGAGAGCTATAGCGAGCTCGTTCAGTTATATACCAAAGGAGAGCTGCATCCACAAGACCTTAAGCAAGCCGTTTCAGAAGCATTATCCAACATGCTTGAGCCCGTGAGAAGATATTTTGAGAGCAATAGAGAAGCAAGAGAGCTTCTCGAAACCATGAAGAAGGCTACGATAACTAGATAAGGAGCCTCCGGCTCTATGATTATGTTGTTTAAGCTCATGAGGAGTCGTCATGCAAACAATAAAGAGACTTGGTGATGAGTATGGGTGGAGTCGCAATCACAGCTAAATATGTCATTTATGCTACGATAGAGATAGACGGTATAGTTGACAAATCAGATGTCATAGGTGCTCTCTTTGGTCAGACCGAAGGTCTTCTTGGCGATAAACTCGATCTAAGAGAGTTACAGAAAGCAGGTAGAATAGGTAGAGTCCAAGTGGTTCTTGAAGAAAAAGGCAATAGATCTATTGGACATATCGAAATACCATCTAATCTCGATAGAGTTGAAACTGCTTTAGTTGCTGCTGCTATAGAGGCAGTCGACAAAGTTGGACCCTATGATGCAAAAATAACAGTAACAAAAATAGAGGATGTTAGAGAAGAGAAAAGGAAGAGAATTATTGAGAGGGCTAAGGAATTATTAGCGAAGTGGAGAGAAGCTTTACCTGATACTCGTGAGATAACAGAGGAGATTCTTAAGGCCGTTAGGGAAGCGCAGCTCATAGCTTATGGCCCTGAGAAGCTACCAGCAGGACCCGATGTAGATAAAAGTGATACTATAATAATTGTTGAAGGTAGAGCTGATGTCATTAACTTATTGAGACATGACTACCGCAATGTAATTGCCATAGAGGGAGCATCTGTTCCTAGAACCATAGTTAATCTATGCAAAGAGAAGACAGCAATAGCATTTGTGGATGGTGATAGAGGAGGAGAGCTTGTACTACGACAATTAATACAAGTGGCGGATATAGACTATGTTGCAAGAGCTCCACCAGGCAAAGAAGTTGAAGAGCTTACTGGGAAAGAACTGGCAAAGTGTTTGAGAGATAAGGTTCCCTTGAGTGAATACTTGGCTACGCTTGAAAGAGGGCAACCTCCTGTCCATAGCCATGTAGAGGCGCCTGCGAAAAACAAGCTGCCCCAAGAAGTTCTAAGAGAAACTGAAAAGCTCATAGGCAGTTTAGAAGCCTTGATTTATGATGAGGATTGGAGGCTCTTAACCAGGATACCAGTAAAGGATCTCGCCAATTACCTACAATCATCTCAGGAATCAATAAGTTATGTGCTCTTTGATGGTGTAATAACTCAAAGGCTCGTGGAGATAGCTGAAGCAAAAGGCGTTAAAATGCTTATAGGTGGGAGAGTAGGCAACGTTACACATAGACCTGCATCGCTTGAAGTCCTTACATTTAGTGATTTGGGGCTTTGAGATGCAAATTGATGAGTTAAAGGAGAAGATCGAAATACTCCTTAGGGAAAGTGAAAAGGCGGCTAAGAGACTTTTAGAAAATACAAGCGAAAAAGTGATCATCGTTCACCATGATGACGCCGATGGAGTGACAGCATGCGCCTTGCTTAAATTAGCCTTGGAAGGCAAGTTCGAAGTGCATACTATATGCCTTGAGAAGGCCTATCCTCAAGCAGTTAAGAAACTTCAGGCAGAAGGTAAAGAACCCATAGTCTATGCTGACTTGGGAAGCCCACATTTGCGCATCATAGCTTCCTTAAATTACCAGAGGAGAGACATAATAGTCTTAGATCATCACGACATGGAGCCTTTTGAACATGAAGATGAACATGTGGTGGTATTGAACCCTGAAGTGCATGGAGTTGACGGAGGAATTTATGCTTGTGGTGCAAGTCTTGCTTACTTATTTGCACGATCGATAAAGAAAAACATGGAGAGATATGCTCATCTAGCGGTAATAGGCTCTATGGAGATACCAGGCGAAGTTAGAGGATTAAATCTCTTAGCTCTTGAAGACGCTGTAAAAGCTGGAGTTGCTACTTATGATAAAACAACCGGCAAGAGAAGCGTATTATGGGATGGTAGATTTACAAGCCCTGAAAGCTTGTCAACTAAGCTGACTATTATGGCATCAGTAGGCTATTATGATGGGGGACCTCAAAAAGCGCTAGAAGCATGCATTAAATGCTCATGGGTAGGAATGGAGGATTACTTAAAGAAGTTAGAGGAGAAAAGAAGGAAGGCTTACTCCAATATCATTGCAAGGCTTCGATATGAGGGTTTAAATAAGCTAAAGAGGGTTCAATGGTTTCATGTTGGAGATGGCTTTCGCGATATGGGAGTTAAAGTCATAGGGACTTTCTGTAGTTATTTGATGCATCAAAGGCTTGTCGATGACGATAAGGTCTTAGTAGGCATTATGAATATGAGACGGGAATTACCTGGCCTCGGAGACTTAGATGGAGACTACGTTAAAGTCTCGGCTAGAGCTCCAAGAAAAGTTCTAACTTTAATTGAGACAGGGTCTTTAGAGCCTCTATCAAAAGCCTTAGCTGATGCAGCTAAAAGAGTCGGGGGTTTTGGTGATGGTCATGCAGCAGCCGCTAGCGGCATAATACCCAAAGGCAAAGAAAGAGAATTTGTGGAGATAATGGATAAGATAATGACCAAAGAAGCCAAGGAGATAAAAAGAGGAGGTCTTACACTTGAAAGTTTTCTATTTCCTAAGAAAGTCGAAAAGTGATGCTTGCTTAACTCCTGATAACAATTGCTCTTCGTTTACTCCAAAGTGCCTTAATATCCTTAAGGCTAGCGCAGCAATTTGCTTTCTAACGTAGTACTCCTTATCTATCTCATCCATTGTGGCGAAGATATATGGTTTAACTCTATCAGATATCTTCTCCGAAGAACCTTGGACTACGACAAATCCTACTTTATCCCCTATTTCAAGTTTGTAGCCAGCTGCTAGTAGCTGCTTAGCAGCTTGAACGTGAGCTGCCTCTACCTCATATTCGTCGATAGATTTTGAT
>QMSF01000166.1 GCA_003649565.1 Thermoprotei archaeon
AAGGCAAGAGCTCTATGGATAGCTGATGACATGGACCCTCTTGATAGTGTGCCTCCGCCAATACCATTAGATTTCAAGAAGTACTTAGGCATGCCATATGTCGACATCCCCGATCCTTACAAGTGCTGTCAAAGCTGGGCTGAACACTTCACAAAAGAATTTCTAGATGCCATGGACAAACTTGGACTCGAAGTCAAATATCTGTCTGGAGCGGGCATGTACCGCGATGGCACGTATCTCCCATGGATTCGACTGGCGCTAAAAGAAGCTAAGATTATAAGAAGCATACTTCTCGAAGTCAGCGGCGCTTCAAAGCCCAATGACTGGCTACCATACATGCCTATATGTGAGCGCTGCGGCAAGATAGGGACGACTTATGCCTACGACTTTCAAGGCGATAGAGTCCTCTATAGATGCGATGTCGATACTGGTTATGCTGAGGGATGTGGATACCAAGGAGAATGCGATATTAAAAGCGGTAGAGGGAAGCTTCAATGGAGAGTTGAGTGGGCCGCTCGATGGGCTGCCTTGGGAGTCACCATAGAGCCTTTCGGCAAAGAACATGCTGCTGCAGGAGGATCCTACGATACCAGTAAGGTCATAGTCAAAATGGTATTTGATAGAGAGCCGCCAATACCATTAACCTATGAGCATGTAATGGTAGGCGGCAGAAAAATGTCTAAATCGAAAGGCAATGTTTTTACACCCTCCCAGTGGTTCGAGATTGCGCCACCTGAAACTCTAAAGTTCTTTTTGTTTAGAGTGCACCCAATGAGGCATAAGGACTTCAGAGTTGAAGATTTACCAAAGCTAGTAGCAGAGTATGAAAAAGCAGAGAGAATATACTATGACTTCGAAAAACCTCAAGATCTTAAGCTTAGGGTGTTAGCAAAGAGAAATTACGAGCTGTCACAAATAGGAGAGCCTAAACCGCTCATGCCTATACAGCTACCCTATGATTTCGCAGTCGTGCTTATTCAGCTATATCCCAATATCACCATTGAAAGGCTACTAGAAATACTTAAAATAACAGGACACTTGTGGAGAGAACCAACGGAAGAGGATATTGAAAGGTTGAAAACAAGATTGAGGCATGCATCTACTTGGATTGAAAAATACGCCCCTGAGACTGTCAAAATCAAGTTACTTGAAGATCCATCAACCATCAGTGGCATGCTATCAGAAAGACAAAGAGAAGCACTTCAAAAAGCCGCTTCACTACTACTAGAAAAAGAATGGGAGTTAAATGAGCTAAACAATAAATTCTTTGAGCTTGCGAGAAGCCTAGGCTTAACACCACCTGAGTTTTTTGAGGCAGCTTACATGGCGTTAATGGGCAAGAAATCAGGACCAAGACTCGTAAACTTCATTGCCGCAATAGGAAGAGAAAAAGCTGCTCAATTCTTCTTAAGGGCATCAGGAAAATAGTATAGACACGTTTAAATAGTTGATCCTCGCTGTAAGAACATCCTCCAGGGTGTAAACCTCATTCTCTCGGTTTGCATTCTGGAGAAAACTCCGAGGCGAGGTGAGAAACGAAATGAGATTTAGAGGTGTAAAGAGCAGACTACCTAAGCCTGTAGTCGTAGGGCAAGAGTACGACGTAGATATATCCGAGATGAGTAGACGAGGCGATGGACTAGCTAGAATCCAAGGCTTTATAATATTCGTACCCGGCACAAAGAAAGGCGACAAAGTAAGAGTAAAAATAACGAAAATAGGCAAGAGCTATGCAGTAGGAGAGGTCGTCGAGTAAGAGCCCCCAAAAGCTATAAAACGACAATCCTATTACCACCCATCTTCTTAGCCTTTTTAAGAGCCCTTAAAGCCATGACGACTTCAGGAGCCTTCTTAGCTTCACTTAAAGGTTGAGGCTTCATAGAGGTTATAGGGCCTATGTAAACGCCTATGCTGAGAGTAGCATTAGAACCGCTTTCTCTCCCTAATCTCTCGATTTCACGCCGAATTTTCTCTAGGCTCTTTAAGACCTCGTTCTCATCAGCTTCGATGAACTTTATTATTGCCTCCTCGGTTCCACGCTCCTCATCTAAGCCATGGATTACTATCCCTCTAAGCCTTGAAGCGACTTCCTCTATTAAGTGAGTTAAGCTTCCTGTTATGATGTTAGGCTTATACTCAGTCCATCCCATGCTCCTCGTTATCTCCTTAAACCTGTCGAGATCCAAGAACACCGTGATACCGTTAACCTGCATTGCCCAAGCCTCATAACATTAATATAAAAGCTAAACATAAAATGCTACTTTCCTCGTTAAAGCCAAGTTTTTAATCTCTTATTTTCTCGTGAATACTGGGCTCCGATGAGCGAATCCCCCTTTACGGGCACTAATGCCGTGAGGTGGGGTTTAGCGAGGAGCCCCTCATTATGATTGTATTTTTACCTTGTGCGAAGAGCTTAAAAGGTCTTTTCAAGCTATTCTACCATTGGCAGTGATGAGAGTGGCCAGGTCTGAAAATGTGTGATGTCTTATTCTCGGGCTGAGCTCTTTTATCCTCTTAATAACCACTATAATGATGATCAAGTTTATCAGTAACCTAATGAATAGCCTGTCAAGAGAGTGTTAAATGTGATTCCCGTTAGTGATGAGAAGGTAAGGGACGTAGCTATAGAAGCACTTAAGATAATAGAGCGATATGACACTAGCTTACAGAAGGCATACTTTAAGGCTCTTCAGGACTTGGGGCTTAAGCCGGGCAGAAAGTCCTATGAGTATCTCTACGATCTTGTGATGAACTACTATAGGGTTCAATACGCTTTCATGAAGAAACGGGGTAGGCCTGGTAGGCCAAAGGAAATAGTGGAGGTATATGAGTCAGGCGAATACCTAAATGTTCCCATGCCAGGAAGCCCATTACGGCGCATCTCCATTGAAACATCCTTTCCATATTGGCTTGTCCTAAGCTTATCAAAGCACCTCGACCTAGAAACCCTTGAGCAGGTGCTCAAAGCCTTAAATCGACGTAGAATATGGTTGTTAAGCCTTATAGAGCCTGAAAAAGTCGTGGAAATGCTAACTAGTGAAGGTGTCGAAGCTAAAATCGACAGTGATTTAGACTATATGATTGAAGTAGTGAAGACCGATAAACCACCTTCAAGACTAGGGCCGGTTAAAAGTGGATTAGCCATACCAGTTGATAAGGGCTCTTCATTGGTAGTTGAAGCTTTGAGGGCTCAAGGACATGATGTGTTAGACGCATGCGCTGCTCCAGGAATAAAATCCTCTATGCTAATCCTCAGAGGATCTACATTGGTAATTGCAATAGACAAGTCGAAAACCAGAATAAAGGAGGCTGCTAAACTGCTAAGCAAATTTAACGTTAAGGATAGAGTGCTACTAGTTCTAGCAGACTCCCGTAAACCCCCAATAGCTCAGCGTTTTCTCAAAGCACTGCTCGACGTGCCTTGCAGCGGTACGGGGACAATAGGTGATG
>QMSF01000167.1 GCA_003649565.1 Thermoprotei archaeon
CATGACAAGCTGACCTCGCTCGAGGGTAGGCTCGATGAGTTAAAGAGTCACATCTTCTCGATCAGAAGCGATATTACGTCCGTAAAGAGGGATTTGTTGGAAGTAGAGGCCAAGGCTGCTAAGAGTGAGCAACTTGTTAATGATGCTATAGAGCGGATGGAGAATGTTGATAATGACCTTAAGGTGGTTATAGATTGGTTGAAGGACGTGATAAATGCTCTTGACGATCTATCTAGAAAACTTTATGGTAGGGCATACTTCACGAAAGACGTTTTTTCTGGGGAGCCATCGCCTGCGGTAAGATCTTTCGTAGATGGAAGAATATATACTAGTCATGAGAGGCTCGGTCTGAAGCTTCTCTCTCAAGCCGTTTACAGGCACGTAACTTATACGGAAGATCCTGAAAGCCAGCCTATTCTAGAGAGTACGAGCGAGACATACCTTTCAAGCTTAATGATAGGTCTTCCGCGGTACATGTGTAAATCTATTAGCATAACGAATACGGCAAGATCGCCTTCTGAAACGTTACTCTTAAGGAAAGGTGATTGTGAAGATTATGCAATCCTATATGCAGCCTCAGCGCATTATTATCTGAGTAAGCTTGGTCTTAAACATAGCGTAGCAGTTTTAGCATTCGAGGGAAGGATGAGATTAAAGCTATCTTTTCATGCTATTGTCATAGGTTTTACAGAGAGGGATGGAGAGAGAATGTGGTTTCTAGCCGACCCTACGTGGTACGGATATTTCACATATGAGTTTGGAGAGGAAGAGGCGTTAGTGAAATGCATTCAAGAATATCAAGGCTACTGGCATATCTGCTCCATCACACCATACTACCTGGTCTCCTTCAATAATGAAGTATACGTTAGTTCGTGGGATGATGTCCTTAAAGAACTCGAATCACATTAGTACTCAAATTTTTACAATCCCTAAAAAATCCCCCTCTTTTTCATTAAATCACTTTCGCTCAAGTCCCTTTACCTACTACAAATACACGCTTAGAATGAGTTGGTTATTTTTAGCAAAAAAGGTAAGGAATTTTTCCTTACAGGTCGTTTTTACTTAGCTTCTTCATCTGCAACTGTGCTTTTACCTTCTATGGCAACTTTTGCGTACTCCAACCATGGGATAAGCCAGTCAGGGAGTTGTTTAATCTGCTTTTTGGTGAACTCAATGGCGCCTGGGATGAGCGGGATGCGTATGACTAGGTAGGTACCCTCAACTCCTATGGATGGCAGGGGTATGGGTTGTGATACTGTTGCCTTTACTGTAGGTTGTGATATGGTTAGTTCTGGTCTTCTTTCCTCTCTCATTTCCTCTACCTGCTTAAGGTACTCTAGGGCATGGCTTAATATCCTTCTGATCGCTGGCAGATTGGACTGGATTTCACGAGGCGATGCACCAGCGACATCCTTCAGAAAAATTCGGAGTGAGTTCGCGATGCATTTGATCCCCATGACCTAATTCAACATATAGGCAATGAGATGAAAGATAGATTAAGGATAGCTGAAATTCTTGAGCATGAAATAGAGATAACTAGAAAATATGAGGAGCTTGTGTTAAGAGGTGCTCGCGTATTGGGGTCTATCATATTAAAGGTGTGTGAGATAAGTCAACCATTTAGATTCAAGCAAAGGCTTCTGGAGTACTTCCATTATCCCGGAAGTTAATGAGGTTATCGTTCATGTTATAGTCTAAGGGTCTAAGGGGGCTATTTGGAATTTAAGGTGTCCATCTTTGATAGGGAGAAGGTGGCGGTTATCTACAGGCTTGATAGTGGGCTTAGGCTTCACGCAATGATAGTAAATGGAAGAGAAGTGAAACCTGAGAGGAGACTTAAGGCTGATAGGAAGAAGCTTTTTAAATTGATAGCAAGCCTTCTTGATACAGGTCATGAAATCCATCCATTTCTAGACAATTTAAAAGCTGAATAGCACTTAAAATGCCCCTGAGGGGATGAAGCCCACCTCCGCTTAAACTAAAATAAACCGATGAAGGGGCATCCACCTATCTAGATTTCTCTAACCTCTCTAGCCTCCTTTTCCTCACCTTAGCAAAGCTCTGCTAATCTTGGTCATTCTCCCTATTAGAAAATTCAGAAGCGCATCCTCCTCAACATAAGTCAGGCCTCTTTCATACTTCATCAAATAAAGAAGGCGAGCTTCGGCACATAATTCACCAGCTATGAAGGCTAGGATAGTCTCAGGGTTAACCCTTATGCCGAGAAATTCGAGGAATTCTATAGACTTCCTTAAGTGCTCCTCAGGATTACTAAGTATGCCCCTTATTCTATCCTCCAAGGACTTCTTCACATCAGGATCAAGCTAGCCACTAAACCACCTTATGGTTCCTCTTGAAGTGCCCCATCCATACTTTCGGTCATCATCTTTTATACTTCCTCTCTATGCCCCTGAGGTGTCTGTGAAGGTGGGCCTGAGTTTTGATAGGGATCTCCGAAGGTTCGAGGATTGCCTAAAGCGTGCTAATATTCCCAAGCATGTGATTAAGAGAGCTCTTGCCATCTACAGAAAGGCTAGGAAAGGAGTTAATGATGCTCTCTTAAAGCGTTCTCTTAAGGCTGTAGCATTATTGAAAGCGTAAGGTAATGGCTAGAGCTTTTAGAATGCTTTCAAGAATTGAAAAGTCTAGGAATTCATTAAGGCCTCAAACATTAGTAGCAGCAACAATCTATCTAGCCTGTAAGGAATTGGGATTAGAGCTTCCATTATGGAGGATAGCTTATGCTTCAGGCATAGAGGAATCAACGCTAAGAAAAGCACTGAGGACTCTTGGCTTAAAAGACTCAATGCCTGAGGCTTGGGCATGCGGGGATGGGCCAAGCTGATCAAAGCCTATTACAATGATGCCCTGAAAGCAGAATTTAGGGATTGTATCAGCCAAGCCTATGGAGACTGAAATGGGAATCTCTTAGAGATCCAGAGAGGGTAGTTCTAGATGCGGATAGCAATAAGCTGATAGCTGAGTTAAGGCTTGAGCAAGGCTTTAAGGTAGGCTTTGCTGAGAAACCTAGCAAACTAATGCTAGAAGGTGGCACTAACATTACTAGCTTCGAATGGAAAGATGGCCTATGGGTAGTAGAGCTAATACCATACCAATTCTCAGGGGGAGAGGCTTATGCCTACTATAATGTTGAGGTAAGGATTGCTCAGGGAACTTGGAGTATCGAGGGCATTATTTATGAATTAGGCTTCATCAAGGGAAGATTAATAGTCGTAGCTCCGAGGGATTATGAGTTTGCTAAGCTCAAGGTTAATTGGCATTGCCTTGGCCATCGGAATAGGCGTAGCTATCTATAGCTGGGGCTTTAGAGCTTTTATTAAAACTAATTTCATGGCTACCATAGTCGCCTACGATACTGGTAGGGTTGAGGTAACCCTCAAGAATGTAGGCACTGTTGACATTACATCATTAG
>QMSF01000168.1 GCA_003649565.1 Thermoprotei archaeon
ACCTTTGAGTATGCAATGACAGCTCTTTATTACGTCGAGAGCTCCATCCTCTATGGGCTTACCTGTTTGCCTCCAATAGTCATAGCCGGCCTTTATTTCGAGGTATTCAGCATTGAAATTTAATGCCTCCAGAACTTTAAGAGAGGCTTTTACTACTTCAGGTCCTATTCCATCACCGTATATCAAAGCGATCCTAAATTTCAAGGTTCAAACCTCCGCGTAGATTTTTAGAGTATTGGGCTTTAAAGCTTGGGTGCTTGAAAGATGCGATTTCGAGATTTATGTGAAGAGCTTGATAGGATAATGAGTATAGATTTAGGTTTTAGAGGTGTGGTTGGGAAGCTCTATCCAGCAGCAAGGCTTCAGGCTGGTAAGCCTCTCACTCAAGCTGCTGCTGAGATTATTATTAACGTGAGACCTAAGCACGTACTAATAGTCACCGGTTTTAGGGTTCTACCAACCATGGTTCAAGAAACCGATGGACCGCCAGGCGCTTTGATATTGGCCAGGACGTTGATGGATCTTGGAGCTGAAGTTTTACTAGCCATTGAGGAAGAGAGCTATAGCATTTTGAGGTCTGGCCTTGACGAGGTCGGCATTAAGTGTCGTATAGTGCCTTTACCCGTAAACGTCGACTTAACGAATTATTCTCGTAGTTTCTTTGACGAATACGCCATAGACTTATTAATATTTGTGGAGAAGGCGGGATCTAATGATGTTGGCGTTTATCACAATATGCTGGGGGTTGACGTTACTCGATATCACGCTAAGGTCGAAGCTCTGCTCTACGAGGCTCAACGTAGAGGTTGTAGTGTTATCGCGATAGGTGATGGTGGAAATGAAGTGGGCTTTGGACTTATTAGGAAGGCTGTTGAGCTGTTTGTCCCTAGAGGAAGAAGTTGCGGTTGTCCATGTCGCAGAGGCATAGCGTCATCTTCTAAAGCCGACTTAGTTATCGTATCCTCAGCATCCAATATTGGCTGTTATGCTGTTTCATGTGCCATCTCCATCCTCGAGGGAAAGCCATGGCCTCATAACCGAGATTTGGAAGTTAGGCTTTTAAGAGCAATGATCGATGCTGGTGCTATTGATGGAATGACTGGTAAAGGCGAGATGAAGGTTGATGGTATACCAGTTGAGGTTACAGCTTCAATTGTCGATCTTCTAGGACACATTACGAAGGGTTCTACTGGCATATTAAAGCCTTAAAGATCTAGGAGTTAGCCCTAACTTCTTATAGACGCTTTCGACGTAGCTCAAACATTCATCTTCGCTTAAACATGGCAGAATAGCTAGATGAGAAACGCATTTACAGTCACTACATCCAAATCTCTTGATGTAGCGAGTAACCTCATTAAGGTGAGATGCTACTTTACATTCAAACGACTTCTCAGCTTCAGAAGCTACTACTCCAATGATTCTTGCCATATCGTTTGAGGTCAAGTAGTCTATGTGCCATTTTAACCTCTTGTCTCTCTTTAGGTGCCTTAGGACTCTACCTCTAAGACTCAAGGCCCTCCTGCCAAGGCCTGAGCCAGTATACGCATAGAAACCCTTTTCCATCTTAATAATGCCTAGAGAGCCCACGTGAACTTCTGTATCTGTCCGAAGTGAGATTATTATGGTGTAAACCCCATTTTCTGGTAGTATAGCGAGGGGAGGCTCATCAAGCCTGTCGACATCATTCCTACGGTCAGGACCCGGGTTACAAGTCATTGCCTCCATTTTCTATATCACTGAAGGAGACATTAACGTTTCGCATATATACCTCGTAGCTACATCTAATGTGGGGGCTGTGATCGAGGGTTCAAAGCGCTGATATATGAGGAAGCCGACTACACGGTGAGCCCCCTAGAAACCTTTAAAGTTAAGTTGTTAGGGTGCTTAAGTGAGAGTTACATGTCATATACTTGGGTTTATGATCGGGTGAGTAGTAAAGGAGGGCTTTGTGATGCCCAAGTCTAAGAGCTCTAAGAAGCCAGAAGAGAAGGAGAGTAGTACGGAGAAGTCCGTACTGATACATTCTGATAGAGGAAATATAAAGAGGGTGGTTGAAATCGATGGTTCGCTTTACGAAGCTGTTAAGAAAGCTGCCTTTGAGGCATTGCAGTTATGGAACCCTGAGGCATCCGACTTCGTCATCATGAGGGATAACTACACCAAGACGTTGAAGTTACCGCTAACAAAGGAGGAATACGAGTTTTACTCGAAATTCGAATTGAGAAGGGGCTCTAAGGAGGCTGAGGCTGTCATACCAATTTACATAGCGTCATTCAATAATGAATGGAGAGAGACGGATTACTATGACAATGAGATCTTCATCATAGCGCCTAAGCTTCCAGATGAAGATTTAGAGGAGCTTAAGAGGAGAGCCATGAGCGCTACATCAGAGGAGCAACTAGAAGCTAGTGATCTCGGTGGATTAGAGGAGGATCTAGAGAAGCTGGAAGAAGAGGAAGAGGAGTAATCATTTATTGAAGAAAGACGTTATGTTTCTAACTCCAAGTATTTCATCGAAGTCAAGGCCCAAGGCAGTTAATACCTGCTCGAAGGTTGTTCTCATATGCTCTAGATATTTATCTACATCGACTTCATCTATTCTTGCCAATTGAATGGGCTTTACGCCAGGTTCTCCCTTTACTTTGACGAACCTTATTATTGAGCCTGCATCCACGTTTTTCTTGTAGGCCATAAGGAGCTTGGCTGCCTTTACGTGCTGTGATGATACTGCGTATTCTGATGGGTGTTTTGAGAGCATCATCGTGAAAGCTAGATCCTCTAGACTGTACTTCTTTTGTTTCAATTTATCGTAGACTCTCTTGGTTAGCTTTCGTATCATTATCTTGGCCTTTTCGAACTCCTCAGGGGTATGTATCTTGCTTAGTATGTTCACGAAGTTTAGGAAGGCTTCTTTCAAGAAAGGCGGGGTGTTTCTTTTCTTTCCTACGAGGCCCTTTATGTCTACATCGCCATTAGTTAAAACACCCACATAGTTCTTCTTTAAGCCTGAGAACGTCACAAACCTGTAGCTTTTATCGTAGTCTAAGTCGACTTTAAGCTCTTTTTCGGCCCATTCCATTAGCTCCTTGATCTTCGCTTCGTCTGGGTTGTGTATGAAGATGCTATCGGTGTCGCCATATATTACGTGAAGCCCAAGACTTTGGGCTTTCTCTATTGTCTTAGTGATTATGTAGCTACCTATGGCTGTCGTGCTTTCAGCTACAGGTGGACAGTACAATGAGAAGTTGAAAGAACCCATGACTCCATATGAGGCGTTTAATATGACCTTTAGGCTCTTCTCCACTACTTCGTATAGGCTCTTTTTAGCTGGATCCTGCTCTTTCTTCGACATGGGCTTAAACCATAAGGCTCTAATGTCGCGGAGCATTCCTATAAG
>QMSF01000169.1 GCA_003649565.1 Thermoprotei archaeon
ATTTAAATATCTGTAAAAAAGCGGAGAAAAATTTAAATCTGGTATAATCGAAAAATTACTAGATGATTTAATCAGACTAAAATAGGATTGAAAGGAGCAAGTATCATCTAAACCTCTAAAGCGATTGTTATGGATTTAATCAGACTAAAATAGGATTGAAAGGCGCCAATCGTGTTACTATACTGCATAAGATTGATGAATAAGATTTAATCAGACTAAAATAGGATTGAAAGAAAAGCGTTTCTTGTTGTGTATATGTCCTCATTTGCCGATTTAATCAGACTAAAATAGGATTGAAAGCTCTTTATACGACTACTTGGTTGTGCAAATGTTACAAAGATTTAATCAGACTAAAATAGGATTGAAAGATCACCTCTCGATTCTCGGTTTTTAACCACCTACAAAAAGATTTAATCAGACTAAAATAGGATTGAAAGTATTTTAACAGCTTCTACAGAAGACATTTTTCACCTCCGATTTAATCAGACTAAAATAGGATTGAAAGTTATTCCACATTCTATGCAACTCAAAAAACATGCTAGATTTAATCAGACTAAAATAGGATTGAAAGAAAACTCAGCAAGCTCGTCTTCCGTGTATTCTCCTAACGATTTAATCAGACTAAAATAGGATTGAAAGAGTCAAATGTTGAGCCTTGTTTATCATACCATTCTCCGATTTAATCAGACTAAAATAGGATTGAAAGCTGCTTATTTTGATGAGAGGTAATCTTGGGTCATTTATGATTTAATCAGACTAAAATAGGATTGAAAGAAATGGATCAGCCCCCTCTTCTCGGACATAAGAAATGGATTTAATCAGACTAAAATAGGATTGAAAGAGCTTTGACTTTGCTGAAACCCAATCGAGCATTTTTTGGATTTAATCAGACTAAAATAGGATTGAAAGCGTATTAATTTGATGGAGGTTGAAGGCATTGTTAAAGAAATTTAATCAGACTAAAATAGGATTGAAAGCGAAGCAAGGAAAACGCTTCATTTTCACTGAAAATGGGATTTAATCAGACTAAAATAGGATTGAAAGTACCATCACCAAAATAGTATTAGCTTAATAGTATTTATGATTTAATCAGACTAAAATAGGATTGAAAGTAAGTCGTTCCATTGTTTCCGTTTCCACTGCTATCAACGATTTAATCAGACTAAAATAGGATTGAAAGCATAGGCTATCTGATGATGAGCTTAAGAAGATTATCGGATTTAATCAGACTAAAATAGGATTGAAAGACAAATAGAGTGATTGGTTCTACACAGACATCAGCAATGATTTAATCAGACTAAAATAGGATTGAAAGTGGGTTTCGGTAAGCTTCAATTATGAAGGGAGTTTGGAAGATTTAATCAGACTAAAATAGGATTGAAACGATAACACAATCGGGTTAGCAAGTAACTTTGGCAACTGATTTAATCAGACTAAAATAGGATTGAAACTTTACAAACTACTTTCATCTAAACCACCTCCTTGGTGGGATTTAATCAGACTAAAATAGGATTGAAACGAGCCAATTATTTCCGTCTCGTTTTAAGCTGTAGATGTGATTTAATCAGACTAAAATAGGATTGAAACATTGAGTAGACTATTTCCATGAAGGTTATTCCTGCCAGATTTAATCAGACTAAAATAGGATTGAAACTTTTCAAATGCTCCGCCTTCCTGAAATGCGTTGTTTCTGATTTAATCAGACTAAAATAGGATTGAAACTTTTCAAATGCTCCGCCTTCCTGAAATGCGTTGTTTCTGATTTAATCAGACTAAAATAGGATTGAAACGATTACACGTATTTACTCGTTGATAACGTTAAATACAGATTTAATCAGACTAAAATAGGATTGAAACGAGTCTGTTACGCTGACAATGCGAATGTCTACTTTCATGATTTAATCAGACTAAAATAGGATTGAAACTACGAAGCTGGTAGAATTACGGCATACGAAACAACTCAGATTTAATCAGACTAAAATAGGATTGAAAGATTAGAATATGGACAGATGAAACAGCTAAAACTTCATTGATTTAATCAGACTAAAATAGGATTGTGAAGGATTTAATCAGACTAAAATAGGATTGAAACTTAGCTTCGTCGGGTGACCATTTTGTGATGGCTTGATGATTTAATCAGACTAAAATAGGATTGAAACATACACATCCCGTGCTGGTTTTTTGTGAACATGATGTCGATTTAATCAGACTAAAATAGGATTGAAACTCTCTCTACTAATCTCCTCATGACGTCCCTGTGCGCTGATTTAATCAGACTAAAATAGGATTGAAACCAAATAAAGCTCCATTTTCCAACTTCTAAAGATGATTTGCGATTTAATCAGACTAAAATAGGATTGAAACGTTGATGAATACCTCGAAAAGCTTGCAAGAATACTAGATTTAATCAGACTAAAATAGGATTGAAACAGCACAATATGGCAATCCCTAAGTTGGAGGTAGTTGAGATTTAATCAGACTAAAATAGGATTGAAACCTTCTTTTTGCATAGCTCTCATCAATTGCCAGTGTCCAGATTTAATCAGACTAAAATAGGATTGAAACGAGCTGGGGGCGATGTCAGCCGTCCCGTCTGGCTTGATGATTTAATCAGACTAAAATAGGATTGAAACGAGCATTTTGCAGTATTTCTCTGAATGCGAGTATGTCGATTTAATCAGACTAAAATAGGATTGAAACTAACATGCGTTAAAAACCCTGCTAAGGTCTGATAAATCGATTTAATCAGACTAAAATAGGATTGAAACGTCACTTCTTTAATCGTATTCACGAGGATGTCCCTGGATTTAATCAGACTAAAATAGGATTGAAACAAAAGCGTTTCTTGTTGTGTAGATGTCCTCATTTGCCAGATTTAATCAGACTAAAATAGGATTGAAACACAGCTCTATCTATTGCTAAGTGTAGGTATAGCTCTAGATTTAATCAGACTAAAATAGGATTGAAACAAAGAACTCGTAAAGGCGGTAAAAGAAGAAGTACTATCTGAGATTTAATCAGACTAAAATAGGATTGAAACCTTGCTATGGATGCTGAGAACGAGTATGTCTTTGGTGCGTTGGATTTAATCAGACTAAAATAGGATTGAAACAATTGATTAAAACCTTAGCTGGCGTTCGATAAAAACAAGATTTAATCAGACTAAAATAGGATTGAAACTTGTACTTATTTTTAACAGCCCTAACCACATCATAAATAGCGATTTAATCAGACTAAAATAGGATTGAAACAGCAGACGATTTCAGGAACGGTTACGATAGCCACGAAAGATTTAATCAGACTAAAATAGGATTGAAACAGCTCTATGTGTAATCTATCTTTTATGTCTGTGTATGCGATTTAATCAGACTAAAATAGGATTGAAAC
>QMSF01000170.1 GCA_003649565.1 Thermoprotei archaeon
GCCTCACTTGAAAAGCCACTCCAAACATATACATGAACAACAGGCATAAATTAGAATTCCACCTATACGATTTAAAGCTTTACTTATAACTGCACATCACACCTTACATGGCTATACGGCCTCTTCAACATTAATAAGCTTAGATCCTCAAGTCCACTCTCTTCTTTGGCTTGGCCTAACTTTGAATGATGGCTTCCATACGAATCTCCATAAGCCTTTGCCGAAGGATTCAACAACTATAGCTGCAATAACTAAGTCTACAGCTGGAATAGGCCTTCCACGCCTTCTTAACTCCAATCGCCACATGTTATCCCTAGGGTATTTCATGTTTTCTGATAAATATTAGTATTGCACCTTAATTTATATATGTCCTACATATCTTGTATTACTGGTGTATGTGTAATGAGTCTTACGATATCATTTCGTATTCCAAGAGAATTAAAGAGAAAAATGGATTCTCTTCGAGGTAAAGTGAATTGGAGCGAGGAGCTTCGCAAGTTTCTTGAGCAGAAAATACGGGAGCTTGAACAAGATGAAGCTATTGAGGAGCTTGAAGCCCTCATAAAGAGAATACCTACAATACCTGAAGGCACAGCAGCTAAGTATGTGAGGGAGGATCGTGATAGTTATTGATGCATCAGCCCTCACAAAATACGTACTTCATGAAGATGGCTGGGATAAAGTCTCTAAGTGCTTAAGAGAAATGAGGCCCCTCTATTCTGTTGACCACGTATTAAAAGAGTGCTGTAATGCTATATGGAGACACACCTACATTAAAAAACTCATTAACTCCACAACAGCCCTTGAACTTTTAAGAAGACTTTTAAGGCTAGTTCAATCCCAAGTCATTGTACTAGAGCCCGAAGCTATGTATCTCAATAGGGCTCTAGAAATATCACTTAACAGTGGCTTAACGATTTACGATGCATTATACATAGCACAAGCAGAAAAATATGGAGAGCTCCTTACCTTCGATGAAAAACAAGCCGAAACCGCTAAATCCATGGGCATAACCATATGCTACTTAAAGTAGCTATTCATCCACCAACCTACAGAAAGCACGGTCGATTCTTCGATTACCAACATTAAAGGTTTAAAAGTGAGCTTCATGGAGTCTATCACGCTAGTCATATATGACATCACGGACGACAATCTCCGATATCAAGTAGCTAAATACCTCAAATCTAAAGGCCTAAAAGAGAATACAGAAAAGCGCTTTTGCAGGGCCGTTAACATCAGCTCAAAGAGCCGAGATAATAGCGAGTTTGAGGGAAGCTCAAACATACAGATATACCCATTAACACCAGCAAGCTTCAATCAACGCGTAGTATTAGGCATCAAGCTAAAATATGAAGAAGGGTACATCATCTAGCGGAGAAGTAACAAACACCCCCTCTTTAAACTCCCTGGATGAGCGAGCAACGTCTCTTTCAATTCTCTTTTAATGAGATTCAGGAAGTTTATATTCAGGTTATTGTGGGGCTTCTTCACTTTTATTGGTCATTTGCTCCCTCCTAATATAGCTTGTTGTGAAGCTACATGGAGGGAGAGGGTGACCGCCATCAGGCTACGCGGGTCCTCTTAATGCTCGTATCCACGTGACTTTATCTCAGTCAATCTCTGTTGAACGTGCTTGTGGCTGGCGTAAGGTAGAAATTGTCTTACTATAGGTTTTACTTTGTGGTACTCATGGTTAGGCTTAGGGTTAAAGTGGGTCCTAAAGGTCAAATCATAATTCCAAAGCGTATCAGGGAGGCTTATGGAATTAAGGAGGGAGGTTACGCTTTCCTCAAGTTGACTGATGACGGCGTGCTCATCAAGGGCTATGAGAGCTACGACGAGTTAATCTCATGGATAGATGAGAGGCGAAGAAGAATTCAAGGCAAAATGGCTAGACTCGGCGAACTAGCTGAAGTAGACTTAGAGGAGGAGTTTGAGGTTGAAGGTATTCATTGATGCAAGCCTAATAGTATACCTTAACGTACCCCTACCAGAAAATGAGGCTAAAGCCATAAACGACTTCTATCGCAATTTACTGCAAGAAGACCTCTACACCGACATTTTAGCCCTAGACGAAGCAATCTATGTGTCAAGGAGAAAGTACGGCATAACAATCCAGGAAACACTAGAGCTAATCGACAAGGCCATCTTACCCAACGTCGAGATAATACCATTAGGAGAAGCAGAATACACCAAGGGGAAAGAGCATATGCTAAAATATGGCTTAAAACCATCAGATGCAATCCACTTGGCAGCAATGGACAATAACGGCATACAAGCCATAGCGACAGAAGACAAAGACTACGACAAAACCCATATAAGAAGACTATGGGCTCACACTAAATGAAATCCTCGCAAAGCTTCCAAATAAGGATCATTTAATGCTAAAATTAGCTTTTAAAAGTTATGAACAATAATTTAAACACATATATGAAGGGCAAAATTCATTCTATAGAGACAAGCGTTAAGGTCGCCACGGTGAAGACTAAGCATACATGAATCGTAAAACACATTAAAGCTTGCCGGCGTTAATGGATATACCTGTATGTTAGCTTTCTTACCTCTAATTAGTCTTTTGAGGGCCTGTTATTAGCTCAGCTCTTAATGTTGGCGTTAAGTCACCTATAAGCCCCTGCTTAGCCTCTCTACCAAGCCTAGGCACCCTATCATTCAAGTATACGATCAAGACCCAATCACATAAACCACTTCGATACCCCACATTAGAAGTTTAAGCACGAAGAAGCTTCTAACACCAAGACATGAAGACCCCCTTTATCGAACTTCACCATAGCTTCAACCTCACATAAGCTCCAACTTTAACCTTGAGTCGACATCAGCAATCCATTTGAAGTGCTCGTTAACCGCAATGAGCTTCAACCCCTTATTCACAGCTATAGCCGCAATAATTAAATCTACAGCCGGAACAGGCCTTCCACGCCTCCTCAACTCCAATTGCCATATGAAGGCCAGCTCGTAATCAGCCCTTGTCGGGTAAACAATGTTAAGGCCTAAAGCCGCTGCTGGAGGATACTCTATGACGTTTAAAATCGTCGTAAAGCCAGAAATCCTCTTAACACCACGCTTAACAAGCTCAATTAACGCGCTTGTATCATAGAGCCTTTCACCCTCCTCCACTCAGCCTCACCCATAACCCTCTGAAAATCGGCTTCACCTTGAGGAGGCTCAAACACCACATCCCTAACCTCCAGCCCAAGCCTAGACAAAAACTCAAACCCACTCTCAACAACCCCACCTTCAAGACGATCAAGATACTCCTCAATAGCCCTCCTAACAACCTCACTCCACTTAACCTCAGGGTGACGCCTCATGCGCTCCCTCAAATCCATAGGAATTCTAACAGTAATATTCACGTACACTCACATACAC
>QMSF01000171.1 GCA_003649565.1 Thermoprotei archaeon
CCCCGTAACACTTAGTATGACTACTTGAGCATCACCTTCCTTTTCAAGAAAGACTCTTGGACCCCCACTGGATCTCTTTGATTTTCTTTCTTCTATTTCTCTTTTCAAAGCCGCTATCTTAGCTCTGATTTGAGCTCGAAGCTTTTCAGTTCCTTTGTGTTGTGGGACAGCTGATAGGAATTCTTGCAGAGCTCGAAGCTTCTCATGAGGGTCCTTAGCTTCAAGTACTTTAAGCCACTTAGCCTTTGCCTCGGCTGGCAAATTTGCTGGCAATGTTTGACCCCCAAGGCATAATCTAACTATTCATCGACCAATAGCTCTATGAGTTTAATTATGTAACGGCGTGTCGGTAGGCTGCGGCCTTCCTCATTACCTTCGGTGACCGCGAGAACAGCTACCTCATCCACGCCAAACTTAAAATTTGCTTTAGAGGCTAAAAATCTTATGTGAAATGACTTAGGATTGCCCTTTCGCTTTACGGTATTTCGCTAATGCACTTTCCTTTTTCCTCAGAGCTCTTCTCCAATCTTCGAGAGTTGCTTCATTTTATAACATCGCTGTACGACCTTTGTGAAGCTCCTTGTATCCTACTTTTAAGTAAAGCTTCCCTCCTCTCGATGCGAATACTGTGCAGTACGTTATTAAGCATATTATTGGTTTAAGGCTCTTGCCTCCTATTTCCTCTAGACTACATTTAGCTGTTGTGGGATTGAAGAACATACACATGCCCATGGGGCCTGTGCCCAGCTTATAGACTTTTATTGTTCCACCTATTGTCTTTACTTTCTCGAGGGGCTGCACCTTTAATCTAACCTTGATGTCTTCAGGTAGTTGATTTATTTCGCTATTTAATATGAAGGCATTACTTTGAATTACACAGCAACGAGCACAACCTTCAGGACACTCCATCTTATAGGATTCGTGAATTAACCTTTCAGGTATATCCTCAAATACCAATCGGTTTATGTGAGTACCAGGAGATGGGTTAAAGGCTATGAGAAGCCTCTTAAGATCAGGGTGATAGTAAACTCCTAAGAGCCATTTCTTTAGCTTAGAGGCTTCTCTTAATGCGTATAGGTTCCAAGCTTTATCATCTTTTGGCTCTTTTAGGGCGTAGAGCCTTTTGCCCATGGCTCTTCATCCATAAAATTACTTGAATAACAGCTTTCTCAATATGGCGGTCTACGGCAATTCTTATGTGGGAGCCTTATATTTGCTATTTATTGGAGTGATGAAGTAGGGTGGGTTCTGATATCTTTGTGATGATGGAGGTTTCGCCTGACCATGTTACTTTAATGGTTTTAGTATTTTGACTTCACCATGATCCTCTAGTATGTCAGCTATTACATTTATGGGTTCTTCGTCTAGACTTTTGAAGCCTACTACGCTAGATGACTTTGAATCAACCCTTACATAGTGATCTAAGTCAAATCTCAAGGTGAAGTCTCCTTGCCCTAGCGTGACCTTAAACTTCTTGCCTGTCTCTATAAGCTTAGATGATAATTCAATTATCAAGTCTCTTAGTTTAGCTGAGGGCGGCTTTACTTTGCCTTTCCTTACACCCTTTATCTCCTTTAGGTTTACTGAGCCTTTGGATATGCCCTTGGCTTCTGAAATCTTGACGTTTCCGTTCTCGTAGTCAACTTCGAAGCCTTTACCTTGGCTCAATAAGTTTAAGATTTCTTTTCTCCAACTCGACAAGGCTATCCCTCCAAAGAAGGTCTTTGATTTCTACTAAAAGTTTTTGAGCTAAGCCAAAAAGAAATTTCTGTGAGATGAAGATACTGATAAGCGTCGTGGATCCCGATGAAGCTATCAATGCGTTAATTGGAGGGGCTGATATAATCGACATTAAAGATCCTTCTAAAGGCTCCTTAGGTGCACCTGACGTTTTAGTTCTAAGCTTGATTAAAAGGGTTTTGCCAAGTGGTATTGTTGTTAGTATGGCTTTAGGTGATGATCCCAAAGATAAGCGTGTAATGGAGCTAACCTCCATAGCTGAGAGGCACGCCATTAGCTATGTTAAAGCTGGAAGTCTAGGCTTAAAAGACATAAACGATGCCATTAATGCATATAGGAACATCAAGTCGTGGGTTCGCCGTGCTAAACCTGTGGCTGAGGCTTACGCGGATCACTATATTGCTAAATGCCTTAGCCCAATGGAGATACTAAATGCTGCATATAAATCGGATTTCGAAGTCTTCATGATAGATACTCTAATTAAAAATGGCAAATCAACATTCGACTACCTTAACGGAAGGAGGCTACTAGAAATTAAGGAGAAAGCACATGAAAGAGGCATGCTATTTGCACTGGCAGGATCATTAAATTTAAATCATGCTGATGAAGTGTCTTTGATAAAGCCTGATATCGTGGGATTTCGAGGTGCCGCATGTAATGGCAATAGAGTTAAGGGTAAAGTGTCTAAAGCTAATGTTGAGCTCTTAGTAAAGGCATATAAGCATGCTTTGTAGTTATACATGGCACCATTATTCCGCGATTATCTTGGTGCATGTAGTTTTAATTCCATTTATAACTGCCTTGACTCTTTTGGGTTTAAGGCCATTCACGACTATGCACTCAATATTTGACCCCCTTAATATTCTTGGTAAGAGGGGGTCTAGGCATGTCTTCATTTGTTCGAGTTGGCTTAATGGTGCTTCGGCCAGTATATTTGATGGTGTGGAGGGCTCGTATATTCCATCTACGTCTTTAATTAGTACAAGCCTATTCGCGTTACAAGCCTTAGCTATTGCAGCTGCAATGCAATCAGAGCCTGCATCCCACGAGTGTTCGAGTAGGTCTAGACTCATGATGGCATGACTAGGAAGGATTATAGGGATTACGCTGGGCACTAATCGTTTGGCTTCAGTTATGGTTCTCACTGGTGTTGAGCCATTAATCATGCTGCTGAGCATCAAGCCATATTGATCTACAGCTAATAAAGCCATTTCATGTGCTACATCATCTGATAAACCATATTCCGTTTGTATTTGCCTTACTAAGTCAGCGAAGGGTCCTCCACCAGGTGTTAATATGCATTTCCTGTTTCTTAGCCATATTGAGAGTCCTTGACATAACTCTCTGAGTTCTTTAGGGTACTTGCATAGTGAGCCTCCTATTTTAATGACGAGATCCATCTCTCTACGTCAACCCCTACTTTATGTGCTAAGTATAGGGCTAATGAGGCTGATGTCAATGCTATTGTGTTGTCTCGACCTATAATATCCCTCAACATGATGCCTTTAAGTCCTGCTCTATCTATAGCATCTAACGCTATGAAGTCTCCGAGTCCTGCAGCAAAACCAGTGCCTAAGTAGTATCCTTGCGAAGCAAATCTACTTAAAACTTGAGTTAAGCCTTCAAAGAC
>QMSF01000172.1 GCA_003649565.1 Thermoprotei archaeon
CACCAGGACCTCTACGGCTTCATCGATATCGTCAGCACCCCCCGGGGCAGCGGACCCCTCCGGCTGATCCAGGTCTTCAACGAGTCCAAAAGCGGCGGCTTACGGAGCCGTCACCTGCGGAAGATGCTCGGGGATGACACGGCGAGGTCCGCCCTCTATTCCCTCGCCGCGAACCCCGGGGTCCGGGTGGAGATGTGGGCACTGAAGAAGAGCGTGCGGGAGGGGCACTACTTCCTTGTCTCGGTCATAGGCCCCCGGGCGAACATAGAGGAGCGATACCGGCTCACGCTCGACGGAGAACGCCTCAAGGTCCGAAGGGGGGGAAGACCACGATAACGCTGGAGGACTTCTCGGGAGAGCGCCTGAAGAAGGCCATTTCCCGGGCCGAGGTCTACGCCCGCATCGAGGAGAAATACAGGGATTGGCGGGCGAAGATATACGACATCGTACAGAGAGACTCCTTCGAAGAGGTCGCCCCGAACATCTACCTCTACCACCCGCTCCCCGGGCGAAAGAAGCACCACATCCTCCGCGTGGAGCACAGGCCCCCCGGGGAGGTGTGGATATCATGCTCGTGCCAGGGAATGGAGTCCCGGCAGATCTGCACGCATGCGATAGCACTGCGGATAATCCTGGGCTACGACCCCGGGGACGTCCCGATATACTATCAGTACCGGGCCCCGCCGAAGGGGGTGGTCCCCTGACCCGGGACGAACTGAAATGGGCCGTGCTCCTCTACGGCCTCTGGTGTTTTGGCGTAGCGATGTTCTTCTACACACTTTCCAGGATGGTGATACCGTGAAACTGAGAGCGGGTTACGTGGCGTTCATCCCCCCCGGGGAACCCGAAATGGACAGGGTATTTCAAGAGTCCCTTTGGCGGATGGCCCGGGTGGTGGATGAGATAGTGATAGTGTGGGGGCGGTTCAAAGGTAGGGAGGATTTACCGCCACGACCACCACCAGAGTATGTGAAAGCGACACCCCTCGCTCACGGGGCGAAGGTGAAGGTCATCCATTCCGACCTCAAGCTCCCACAGCATGAGCAGCGGGACCTCTACCTTGACGGATTGGAGGAAGGTGACATCCTTTTCGTGGTGGACGCGGACTGGGTCCCGGTATCGGCTCCTCTCCCCCAGTTCCCGCTTACGTTCGGCCAACCAAGACAGACATCCGACGAAGAACCGTGGGACTCCCGCCTCGTGAACATCTATTACCCCGACGGGAAGAAGCAGTGCAGCATCATCTGCGTCTATCGCTACCGCCCCGGGATGAAGCACGGCCCTGGACAGCTCCTCGAACTCGACGGAAGACCCATCACGTCCCCGGGGTTCCGCGTCCTCCCGGCGTCCCCGGGATTCTTCTACGTTCACGTGAAAAAGGAGGTGAAATAGATGGACATAAGAAAACTACTCGGAGTGCCCGTCTCGGTACTACGACGGAAGGACAGAAAACAGTGCCCAATCCCCGGGCCGCAGGGATATGAGCCCTGCGGGGATTGGTGTGCGTGGTACGTGGACGGAGAATGCGCCCTCGCCATAATAGCGAGGAAACTGAAGGAGGCGAAATAGGTGGTAAGAGTATGGCCGGATGAAATGCTTGTGTATGGACTGTTTATCGTGGCTATTGTGTTGTTCATACCGCTTCTACCATTCTTATTAATGGTAGTATTCTTACATCCAGAGACATTCTGGGAGTGGATTGCAGTGCTTGCACTCGGCGTGGTCTTTTATTTCTTGGTTGTGTTCATTGAAATATCGATATCGGAGGCATTATAAGTTAAGGGGGAATGAGGATGGATGACAGAAAGTACCCGTGGCGTAAACGCCCCTGGGATAAGGGCGACAGTACCGGCTGGGAGGTGGGACACCAGTCAGATAGAACCTACATCCCCGGGCTCGCCCGGCTGGGGTGGTGAACATGGAAAGTGATACCGCCAACCCGGGGATATGGGTAAGGACCCCGGTAACCACGGATACCCCGCTTTCCCCGGGGAACACAACGACCAGGGAGGTAATATATCTTCCATCGGATCTATTCTGGGGGTTGTGGCCATGATGAGCGGTTCACTGAACAGCATATCCACCTACACGTGCCCGGGGTGCGGGTATGTTTTCACCGTACCCATGACCATATACACCTCGGCGGGCACGTCCCCGGCGGAGTTCGTCACATGTCCCCGCTGCGGGACCGCTTTCCGATTTTCCCCGGGGACAGGCTGCGACCCCCGGGAGGTGAAACCATGAAAAAGAAAGAGATAGAGGAGAGACGGGAGCTCGTGCGCGAGATGTCGCTCCGGGGCCTGCGCCGGAGCGAGATAAAGGCCATCCTTGAGAAGAGGTTCAAGCGGAAGTTCTCCATCTACACGATAGACAGGGATCTGAAATGGATACAGGAACACCCCGTCCCCGTCTCGTTCGAGCTCGGGAAGTCCCTGGAGAAGTCCTTGCAGTACTTCGAGATGATCCGCCACGAACTATGGCGACTATCCATGTCAAAAGGAGGCAATATCCGCCTCGGAGCTCTAAAGGCACTCATGGAACTTGAGATAAATCGCGTGAATCTCCTGCAAAAGTGCGGGTACCTCCCCGGGACGGCCAGCATCGCCCCGGGCGTGCAACTCGCTCAGATAGACATAGGCGACGTCTATCGCCTCGCCGAGGAATACATAGAAGTTACGCTTCCCTACATCCCGGAGAAGAAGCGGGACGAATGGCTCGCCCGGGTGCGTGACATCCTTCTGGAATGGGACCCCCGGGGAGCGAACCCCCCGATAAAGGAGGTGGAACCGTGACGGTCCCGGGCGAGCCCGGGATACGGGAGCTCCATGTCTACCGCTGCCGGGTGTGCAACTTCACCCGGGGATATCCCAGCACGCCCCGGGAGGAGCCGGTCTGCCCCCGCTGTGGGACCCTGATGGACTTCTGCGGGGGCTGGATGGTCAGGGGATGAGCATGCCCATCCTGGACCCGGAGGAGATAGACAGGATAATCCGCACGGTCTGCGAGCGTGCAGAGGGCCGCCCGGGGGACCCCGTTGAGTTCGCCCACAGATATCTCCCGGTGCGCCCGGACCCCGAGCGCCCCGGGCTGGGTCCAAGGCTCCCGGGGAACATCCGCCGCTGGATGGAGTTCCTGTGGAAGCACAAGAAGGCGATGATAATCGGCCCCCCCGGGCACGGGAAGACGTGGTCGGTGGAGAACCTCATCATCTACTCCATCGTGATGAACAGGGACATCTCTGCGCTCTACGCCAGCAAGACGATGCGGAAGGCGGAGGAGGTGGTGGGACGCGTCCGGGACGAGCTGCGCTACAACGCACGCATCACCCGGGACTACGGGGAGTTCTACAACCGGGAATCCTGGGGAAC
>QMSF01000173.1 GCA_003649565.1 Thermoprotei archaeon
CCTAATTGCCATTATTGTTCCTAAACGCGGGTCATCCCACCACCAATATTCTCCTCTTGAAATACCCTTGCTTATCTGAGATTTACTAAGCATGATATTAGCAAGCTTCAACCTGCCAAAGTGAATGGTTTCTGGAAAACTCCAGTTCATATGGTCAAAGACGTATTTCTGTTTAATCGTGTTGGTTATATGTTCTTTTGCTCTGAGAATGTGACTTACATTAAGCATGTGATCATCAACAGCACACGCAAAATTGTAAGTAGGCCATACAAAGTATTTGCTTCCAACTCTAGGATGAGGATTCTTATCAGTATCAATGACTCTAAATGCAACCCAATCTCTAACAGAAATATCTGGATGATTTAGATCGGTCTTTATCCTAACTACAGCTTCTTTCTCTCCATACTTACGTGATAACATATCTTCAAATCTCTCAAGGTGATCTTCGATAGCCAGTTTTCTGCAAGGACAAGGCTTACCTGAGTCTCTCAATATCTTAAAATCTTCTTGGCTGCAAGTACAAACATATGCTCCTCCTCGCTCCAATAGCTTCTTAGCGACGTCATAATATAGCTCAAGCCTATCAGATTGATATACTACTTCATCCGCCTTTATTCCAAGCCACATCATATCATCTTCAATCCACTTATAGGCTTCAGGCATAGGCTTCTTGGTCTTAGGATCGGTATCATCGAATCTAAGAATGAACTTACCCTTGTACATCTTAGCATACTCATATGATAATATCAAAGGCCTTAGGCTTCCAAGATGTAGAGGAGCATCAGGATTAGGGGCAAATCTCGTTACCACAATTTTGTATTTATCAACGTTTGGTAATGGTGGAAGGGCTTTCTCTTCTACTTCCTTCTTTTTGACGAGAGCTTCAGGATACTTCTCTTCTACCTCTCTTTTTATGTCGTTAATGCTCATCCTATTTATTTCATCAACTATCTTCGCAACGAGCTTGGCTAATTCTCTAGCTTGAGCTCTCAATTCGGGCTTTTCAGCTAACACCTTACCTAACACAGGACCTGGAGCAGCCTTACCTTCATGTTCATAAGCATTTATAAGAGCATGCTTTCTCACAAGCTCGATTATATCAGTTGGAAAACTCATGAAGCTCTTCTCCTCCTTAAATAAGCGTTGACGTCTATGCCTCTAGCTTGAAGCCACTCTTTAACTCTGCCTATCACTACTACATCCGCCTTCTTTAAGTCACCTAGATTCCGTGATCCAGTTAAAAACATAGCTCCTCTTAGCTGCTCAAGCATCACGTAGAGATATTTCTTTAACGCTTCTTTGCCTCGGCTTACAGCCTTGAGCGCTGGTAAAGCGACGCCTACTAAGTCAGCTCCAATTGCTATTGCTTTAGCGCAGTCAACTCCACTTCTAATGCCACCTGATGCTATCACTGGTACCTCAACCACACTCTTCACTTCTATGATGCTAATAGCTGTAGGTATCCCCCACTCCATGAAGGATTTAGCGATCTCAGCTTTGAGGATATCTCCATGCATTTGAGCTCTTAAAACCTCGACCTTACACCAACTTGTCCCTCCAGCTCCAGCCACATCAATAGCTTTTACGTTGGCCTCACTGACGAGCTTAATAGCGTCTTCACGCGAAATGCCACACCCAGTTTCTTTAACTATTATTGGTACATCAATGGCTTCAGCAGCTCTTCTAATAGCTTGTAGGACGCCTTTGAACTTGAGATCCCCACTTATCTGCGAGAATTCATGTGCAGGATTTAAATGAATATTTAGTGCGTCAGCATCTATCATACCTATGATCTTACGCAAATCCTCTATGCTCAAGCCAGTAGCAAGCTGTGCTGCGCCTATATTTGCAATTATAAATGTTGTAGGCGCTCTCTTGCGTACTATGGAGAAGGTCTCTACGAGCTTATCATCAAGTAATGCGGCTCTTTGGCTTCCCACAGCCATAGCCAGACCCATTTCTTCAGCTACCTCAGCTAATGCCTCATTTATATGCTTGGTCTTAGGATGACCACCTGTCATAGCCGAAATCATCAATGGCGCTTTCAGTTTAAACCCGAGAAACTCTGCATCAAGCCTTATCTCATCGATGTTCAATTCAGGAGCACATCGATGTATAAGCCAGACATCCTCAAAGCCTGTAGTATTAGAGTGCATTTCAACATCTTCTTTTAAGCATATTTCAATGTGCTCTACCTTTCGATCACTCACATAATCCAATATCTTTAACCTCCCCGAGCACGGTGCCTTTAAAGTTTAATCCCTTTAATGCTCTCAGCAGATTGTTTCTACGCCAGCCAAGGAAACAAACGAATTTAACGCCTCCTTCATATGCTTTAAAGGCTTCTCTAATCTTCCTTGCAAGCCCTCCAGTAGCGTCTAATGCACCACGTATCCTTATCTCTCCAAGTAAATCCCTACTTAACACCTTTAGGGGCCTTGCATTAGGGTTTTCTTTAGGGTTTTCCGTGTATATCCCATTGACATCAAGTACGTATATCAGCTTATCGGCTTTAAGCTCTAGGGCTAAAGCTGATGCAATAACATCACCTGATAAAATAGAGATTTTCTTTTCACTTTCATCTAAAACAACATCTCCATGTAAAATAGGAGTAAAGCCATTTCTTAATGCAACTTCAATGCTCTCAAGAAAATAGCTCTTCAAACTACCATCTTTCAATAGGAATGAGGATGATGGCTCAATAGTAAATGGCCTGCCACCAAGCTTCAAGTATTCTCTCACAATTCTCTCATTGAGCTTTCTCATCGCTAGTCTAGTTAAGGAGACTCCTGCATAGCTTTCCTCATTGATTAAACCTTCGTTTAACCTGTACTTGATGGCTACTGGATGACCAAAAGAACCCCCTCCACGCACTATTATCGCTTTACCACCGCTATTTACATAATTAAGGACTTGCATGCAAAGGCTTTTAATGGCCTTTCTCCTTACAGCGAACGGCTTTTCCTTTATGGTGATAGCACTACCACCAAATTTTATCACTGATAGGCTCATACTAGCACCTCAAGGTTATAGCTTTAAACCCCATTTTTCGGACTCTATTTAAGCCTTCGGCAAGCCTATCTCTATCCTCGCAGAACAACATAAATCCTCTAAAGTCCTCATCTATCTTGCATGCAATATCTTCTAGCTTAGCTACTTCATCGTAGGCTTTGAGTATACTAAGAGGAAGGTTCGATAACGCTATGCTTAACCTGCTATATCTCATCAGCACTTTTTTGAACAGTTTGAAGTCGCCGTCAACTATGGATCTTGCAGCTAAAATGACGAGCCTACCCAAGGCATGAAGAGCGACGTTAAATGACTCTTCAAGCTCTTCTTCCTCGAGGAATTCGAATTTGAATGGAGC
>QMSF01000174.1 GCA_003649565.1 Thermoprotei archaeon
CCATAAGGATAATTCTCTATGAAATCTCTTTTGTAAGTAAAGGGGAGCTTTCTCAGATCTTCAATTCCTTTAATGTCACCCGGCTTGACGCCCGCCTCCTAGAATTTAGCCCTAGATGCAGGTCCCCCCCAAGCCTTTTTAACGCTCCATCGAAGTCTGCGAGGCTGCTCCTCCTCGAGTTCCTTGATTGATTTAGTCTCCCATTCTTTGTCCCAAAATGCAATTTCCTTCAACGTATTTGTCCTCCAAGTGGACGTAGCAGACGGTATAGACCGTTAAGGAGGGATTTGTATGCGTATTTAAATAATGCGTATTTAAATATTAAGCTACTTAGCAAGAAAGCCATAAAGTGAGCGAAGAAATTTAAAGTGTATTATTGTGGAGATATAACGTGGGGGCTATGACTACAAGTATGGAGAACCTTAAGGCCTTCTACGCAGCTATGGATGAAATACTGTCATTCCTAAAGGACCTCAAGGAGAAGCTCAATAAGTCTGAAGTAGACAAAATGGTTGGAATGCTTCTCGAAGCTTGGGGTTGGGGTAAAATAGTGTTAATAGTTGGTGCAGGTCGAAGCGGTCTTGTTGGCAGGGCTTTTGCAATGAGGCTTATGCACCTAGGTTTTAGAACTTATGTCGTGGGTGAAACCATAACTCCTGCTATAGGCCCTAATGACGTGCTAGTGGCAATATCAGGCTCAGGCTCTACTGGAATTGTTGTGACAGCAGCTGAAGCCGCTAAGAAAGTTGGAGCTAAGGTCATAGCCATAACCTCATATAGAGATAGCCCATTAGCGAAATTAGCTGACCACATAGTAGTGGTACCAGGGAGGACGAAAACAGCAGTAGAACAGGATTACTTTTCAAGGCAGATATTGGGAATACACGAGCCATTAGCACCACTAGGCACTCTATTTGAGCTTGGCACAGCAGTTTTCCTTGATAGCATTGTAGCAGAGCTCATGTATAGGCTTGGTAAATCCGAGGTGGAAATGAAGTATAGACATGCAGTAATAGAGTAAACTTGACTCATCACCTTATGCGATTTTTACTTTACCATTTAATCGACCTTTAAGTCGTCTAGTATGGCTTTGTAATCAACGTATTTAGGTACATTCTCCTTTACCATGTTTATTCTCTTGGTGTCTTGAGGCTTTATTCTGCCGCTTATTTTATGTATAAGCTGAACTGTGGTGTAAGTATCGTAACTTACTAGTATTAATGGAACGCCTTTTTCTTCGGCTTTGGCTATCACTCTAGACCCTGGATATATTCCTCCAGTTAGCACTAACGCGACGGTCGGTGTCTCGAGAACCGATAATATGATGTCTGATCGATCTCCTCCCACTATTACGAGCTTATTAGCTGATCTTCTAGCGTACATTAAAGCCGATTCGCAGCCCATAGCGCCAACGAGAATCATGTCGTATGTCGCGTCGATTTTATCAGTAGCAGTCAATATTTCACCTCTCAATTCTTCAGCTATTTCTCTAACGGTTGGATTAAGCAAGCCTGGAATCTCAGGTATTACGCCATAGATCTTAATGCCCTTGTTTTCAAGTAATGGAGCAACATCCTCCCTAATGTGGTGTTGCAAGTAGTATGGGACAAAGTTTAAGACTACTCCTTGAAGTTTAGCTCCAAGCATTTCAATAAGCTTCTTATCTGCCAATACCTTATCCACAAATTCATCTGATAACGCTTTCACCACGAGCAATATATTTGCATTTAATCTGGCTGCAATCTCAGGAGCTGATAGACCTGCCGACAGCCCCATTTTCGTGTCTCTAAGCCCTCCCAATAACACATAGTCGTAATCTCCTTGAACTTGATCATAAGACTTAGCGATAAGCTCCATGCCTTGAGCTCCCATTTTTAGAAGCTTCTCAACGAAATGCATATCGACGACTATGGGGCAGAGTACATCATAGGGATGAGGGAGATCAAGTATGCTCTTCATTAAGACGACGTCCTCGTCCATTGGTTTGCCTTCGATTGTCGTGCCAGCCCACCCAATGGGCTTCATATAGCTTATTTTAGCTCTCTCTTCTTTAGCATATAATGCCAATCCGAGTGTAACTATCGTTTTTCCAGTATAAATGTCGGGTGATGTTACAAACAATCCCTTCGCCACTTTTACCACCATATTTTGGCGTCTACAACTAAACAACCCTTAAATCTCTCATATACGAATAGCGGATTAATATCAATTTCCTGAATTTCCCTAAACTCCATGGACAACATCGCCACTTTTAGCAATGCCTCAACAACAGCCTCTATGTCTCCTGGCGTCTCACCTCTGAAGCCTTTGAGAAGTCTATAAGCTCTTGTCTCCATGATCATTTCTAAAGCCTCACTCTTAGTTAACGGTGCAAGCCTAAAGGATACGTCTCTTATAAGCTCAACGTATACTCCGCCTAAGCCGAACATTATCATCGGGCCGAATTGCGGGTCTCTATGCATTCCAATTATTACCTCCTTTCCTTGAGGTGCCATTGAAGTAACGACAACACCATAAACTGCTGCTCCAGGCACGAATCTAGCGGCATTAGCCATTATCTCGTGATAAGCCAGCCTTACATCTGTTGGAGTCATCAAGTTTACTTTTACACCTCCGACATCAGATTTATGAGTTATGTGCGGTGATGCGATTTTCAAGACTACTGGATAGCCTATGCTTTCTGCAGCTTCAACAGCTTCTTCAGGGCTTCTAGCTAAGATGCAAGGTGTTGTTCTAATGCCGCATGCCCTAAGTATCTCGCATACCTCATTGGGCATCAGCATTTTCCTTCCTTCTCCCTTCGCCTTAGCCAAAATGTCTCGTATTAGCTCCCTGTCTATCGGGTATCTCGGATAACCCTCTTTCAGGAGTCTTTCCTGTTTTTGCTTGATATCTATGTACTTGATGAGGGAGCTAAGCGCTTTAACAGCCCTTTCAGGAGTATCATAATTTGGAATGCCTCCCTTCCTCAAAATTGATATTGCATTTGCAGTCTTGAGCCCTCCTATAAAGCTTGCTACAATGACCTTTTTCGGGTTTTTGACTTTGAAGTCCACGAGGAGCTTTGCAACGTCGTCTGGATCAGTCATGGCTTGAGGTGATAGTATTACGACGAAGGAGTCAAGGTCCTCTCTCGTAGATAGAACCTTTAGGACAGCTTCATATCTATCTGCCTTCGCGTCTCCTATCACGTCTATAGGATTATGAGTTGAAGCTGCTGGTGGAAGAACCTCTCTTAATTTTCTATCTATTTCAGCTCCAAGCTCTGCAAGTCTGAGCCCCAATCTTCCACACGCATCAGCCGCTAGTATACCTGGTCCTCCAGCATTC
>QMSF01000175.1 GCA_003649565.1 Thermoprotei archaeon
AATAGATATTCACAACGTCAGTGCTCTCACTATGAAGGCAATGTGCTCATTAGTAAAGCCGCTATCTCAAAAAGCGCCAATCAAGAGGATAGTGATAGACTACGTAAACCCAGCTAAAAAGCTTGAAAGGCTCATGAGAGGAATATTGCCTCGCGAGGTAGAGGTTCTAATAGTTGAAGATGCTGATGACAAGTATGCTGAATGCATGGCTGCATCGATAGTAGCTAAAGTCGCCAGGGACAATGAGATATGCAAGCTCAGAGATAAGTATGGAGTTAAGGGTAGCGGTTATCCATCAGATCCTGAGACTCTGGAATGGCTAAAGTCAGTAATGTCTCGCGGTGAAATTCCACCATGCGTTAGGAGATCCTGGAGAACTGTTAAGAAGACTCCTCTTGGGAAGACCCTTGATCACTGGCTTCGAGAGAGCCAATGTGCTTAGAGACAAGCTCTTTAGCTGTCTCCTCGATTTTGCTCTTAATTTCATCACTCATGAATTTATCCTTATAATCGGGCGGCAGCAAATCCCACTCATTATACAGATATCGAAGAGGAGAACTAAAGGTCTCAAATATCTTGCCCCAAACATAAATCACTCTATCCCTAGGAATGTTGCATTCTTCAACCATTCTTTGAGCTACATCCCAGGCAAGCTTAGCAATCGTAAAGTAGTAATTCTTAGCGTAATTGAGAAAAGCCTGAAAGTCGGGTGAATCAACTATTATGGGTTTAGCCGATCTGCTCACGCTTAAATCCCCCTATAACTTAACATTATGAAACTTTTATAAGAGTGAGCACCTCAAGGTCTGGAGGCTAAATCTACGGTGTAGATAAATGATATCAAGCTTAACAGATGACATTAAGGACAAGCTTAAACACCTTCTTATTCTAAACCCTGTCGAACACGCATATCCCATATGGCATTTAGAATTTAAAAACCAACTGTGCAAATGGCTTATATGGCTTGAAGATTTAACACCTCAATGCTATATGCTTATCTATGAGGGCTTTAAGGAACCTGATGTGCATTTAAGAAGCTTAACAGATTATGCGGGCATCGAGGACAAGCTAAAAGAGCTTTTTGCACGGCTTAATTACTCAAAATTCGTATTGCATATGAGAAAAGCTCATTTTAACAATATGAGTGATGTGCTAACAGATATGGACATTCGAGGAGTTTATGGCGTTAAAGTAATGGAATGCATCGAACCGCGCATAGCGGACCATGAGGGGGTCGTTGAGCTTAAGCCAATGAATTGGTCGGTGCTCATAGACATAATGTCAGAGGTCCTAAAGGCTAGAGGGGTCAAGTATGCAAGCCCACATCTCGAGGCTTATAACTACCTAACCTCATACAAGACATTCGCAATCATAAGAGAGGGCAAAGCAATAGCAATGGCGTCTATCGTCGCATCAACACCACATGTCGCAGTCATAGGTAACGTCTATACGTTAAAGAGCTTTAGAGGCATGGGTTATGGAAAAGCTGTTACATCTAAAGCATTGAGTGAAGCGCTCAAGATTTCAAGTAAAGTCGTTGTATGGGTTAGAGAGGACAATATTAATGCCATTAAGTTGTATGAGAGCTTAGGTTTCAAACATGTTATTGATGATGTTTGGGTAAATGTCGGAGTAATCTTTAATCCATAGACGGAGGCCGGGTCTTGAGCAGACCATGGCACTCATTAACCATTGAGGAAGCAATTAAAGAGCTTAACTCAAGCATAAGAGGTTTAAGTAGTGAGGAAGCCAAGAGAAGACTCTCAAAATATGGTCTAAACGAAGTTGAAGTAAAGCCCGCCAAGACACCCATTAAGATATTCTTAAATCAATTTAAGAACATCTTGATAATAGCCCTCTTGGCTGCCATAGCCCTCTCAATGTTTCTTGGTCGAATTTACGAATCCATAGCTATTGCAGCGATAGTTGGCATAGCCGTAATGCTAGGTTTCGCGCAAGAGTACAAGGCCGAAAAGACTATAGAGGCTCTTCGACGCCAAGCTCCATCCTACGCCAAGGTCCTTAGAGATGGTAGTACCGTAAAGATAAACGTCTTGGAGCTAGTTCCGGGAGACATAGTCCTATTTGAAGCCGGAGATAAAATACCAGCAGACTTAAGGCTTATTGAAAGCCATGGATTAATGATAGATGAGTCCATTCTCACGGGCGAAAGCGTTCCAGTGGCTAAGGACTCTAATGTAATATTGCCTCCTGAAGCCCCCATTTATGAAAGAGTTAACATGGCCTATATGGGGACTTATGCCGTTAATGGTCGAGGCGTAGGGCTCGTAGTGGCTACGGGGTTATCAACGGAGCTAGGCAAAATAGCAAGGCTAGTTAAAAAAGCTGAAGAAGAGACCGAAGCTCATAAAGCCATCGAGAAGCTCGGCCGCAAATTAGTATCGCTATTCGCTATTCTATGCGCCATATTCTTCATACATGGAGCTTTAACTGGAGGCAACGTAATAGACATGCTAATAGCAGCCATAGCACTAGCAGTTGCAGCTATACCCGAAGGGCTTCCAGCGGCTGTCACCATAGCTTTAGCATTAGGCGTTAGGAGAATGGCGTCTCGAAACGTCATAGTCAGAAAGCTCAGTGCCATACAATCAATGGGGCCATTAACGATAATATGCACCGATAAGACCGGGACTTTAACAAAAAATGAAATGACTGTTAAAAGCATATGGCTGCCAGGCATAGGCTTAATAGGCAAGCCCATTCAACAAAGAGCTGAAAGCCTTATTTTGCTACTTAAAGCATCAGCTTTATGTCATAATGCAAACTTATTAGAGAATAAGTGGAGCGGAGACCCAACCGATTTAGCGCTCATAGATTTAGCCGAGAAAAATGGCATAGATGTGCGCTCACTCATGGCCAAGTGTCCTCGCTTATCCGAGATACCATTTGACCCTAAGCTTAAGCTAATGGCAGTATTATGCAGGTTAAACGCGAAGAATATCTTGATAGTCAAGGGAGCACCCGAAACAATAATTGAAAAATGTAGTGCTATGCTAACACCCAATGGACGTGAGCCGCTTAAGCCAGAGTTAAAGCGGGAAATGATTGACGCTTATCAAATGATGGCAGCAAGGGGGGAAAGAGTCTTAGCATTAGCCTATAAAGAGCCTGTTGAACAAGCGAAATCGCTAATCAATGAATTAAAAGAGTTGACGTTCATTGGCTTCGTAGGACTCATGGATCCTCCAAGAGAAGGAGTCCATGAAGCCGTAAAGGCATGTCACCAGGCTGGAATAAAAATTCTGATGTTGACTGGCGATAACCCAACAACTGCCAAGGCTATAGCCCATGAG
>QMSF01000176.1 GCA_003649565.1 Thermoprotei archaeon
AAGAGCTTTAGATTATGATCTTCCGCGTATTACTTTATGCGTCTTAAAGGCTTTTTAATTTTATCTACTGCTAGCCTTGTTGCTGGGAGCACATAAACTATAATGTTGCTCTTACATCAGGTGCTACAAGAGTACTACTTTGCTTTTCATCAGGTGTTTAGAGCCTCTAAATAAAGGGATTGCATTGTATTACCTAAAGTTTCAATGGATAATTTTCAAATCGCTGAGAAGCCTTTTCATGCACTTCACATGTTTGAAGTAAAGTTTATTGGGGAGTAAGCTAAAGAAGACAACGCCATGGGAGGAAGACAGAAGACCACTTTGTTAGAGTTGTTTGAGGAGAAGAAGAGTAAGGAAGAGAAGAAGAGTAAAGGCAAGAAGAAGTAGATGGCATAACTTCAAAAGCAATGTTAGAAAAGGGCTCAAAAAATATGGAAAAGTTAAACTGAGGACTCAGCGACTATCTATCTAAAGCGCATAGCTTAGTATTGAGGGTTAAAGAAGGGTGAAGAGAGACGTCAGAGAAACAGGATTCTCTGCTCAATAAGCTGTTGGAGTATGCTAAGTCTAATAGAGCTATAGCAGCGTTTCTTCAGGATATGCATTTGAGGGGGATTAAGGAGATAAATCCATTAATAGCAAATGAAGTCAGCTATCCTGAGCTCTCAATATATTTTGGAGACGAAGTTGACAAAGCCCTTGAGATAATGCTCAAGGACAATATAGTTAGAGGTTATGTTGTTGATAGGGTGTTGAAGTGCCCTGAGTGTAATACCATGAGCATTAGAACTCGATATTTATGTCCAAGCTGCAATAGCTTTAATGTCGAGAGAGTTTCTCTCCTCGAGCACTTAGTGTGTGGGTACATAGGGTCAAGTAGGTCATTTAAGAAGTCTGGAGAACAACAAGTATGCCCTAGATGTGGCCGTGTTTTGAGGACTGTTGGTGTTGATTGGAGGGTTATAGGGACAACATTTGAATGTTATGATTGTGGGTGTATGTTCGATGAGCCTAAAGTGGGACATCTATGCATACCTAATGGTCATATATTTGACCCCACAACATCGAGGTATGAGCCTGTCTATAAGTATGTCATCGACGAAGCTGTGATGAGGCTTGTATCCGAGGGTCATTTAATTAATGCCACCGTTGCGCATGTGCTTGAGAAACTTGGCTATAGAGTTCAGGTGGATGGAGTTATAAAGGGCCTTTCAGGTGTCGATCATAAATTTAAGGTCATAGGCTTTAAGGGAGATCAAGTGATAGCTGTTGACACAAGCAATCCATCTTCAAGTAGGGAGTACTTAATGCAGATGGCTGCCAAGGTTCTTGATGCTAGGCCATCAAAAGCAATATTAATTGTGCTCTCTGAGAAGCCTTTAAAGGACGTAGAGCCTCTTGCTTTAACTTTGAACATAAACCTCATAGTCGCCAGAAACTTGGCTGAGCTTGAAGAAGTAATGCTTCAAAATTTGAGTAGTGAAGGCAAGGAAGAGGTTGAGGTGCCTACAAAAGCTGAGTGAAGAGTATTAAGAGTGCAATTAGCATGACTACTGAGTGTTTTAATCCTGTTATTGAGGCTCCTTTCGATATTTTGCCTATTGCAAGCCCTGCCGCTATGGCCTCTATTACTCCGCAATAGAAGAAGACTGCTTTATAGAAGTTTATGTCTATCGTTCCCTTGATGAGCTCTGTTACGCCTTGTGTTGCTGTTAGCGGCATCATGAATTGCGTTATTAAGATGTAGACCACTAAGAGGTATACTCCAAAGCTTATGTACATAACCCACATGTAAGGCTTAAGCTCAGAGTTTTTCTCTGCTTCATAGGATTCTAACGTCGAATGTAATGCTAAATATGATTGGAGTATGTCTAAGGCCTTTGCACCGCTCCTATTAACTTCAATGAGCAGCGTGGCGACTTTCTCCATTAGTGGTGTCTTAACCCTTCGGGCTATGTCGCTTATCGACGTTTCGAGGTCTAACCCTAGGAGCATTTTGCCCACGGCCCTGCTGAGCTCCTTCGATAATGGGCCATAATCCTTCTTGGCGCATTCCTTTAATGCTAGTGTAAAGGGAGTGCCAGCCCTCATGTAGTCTATTAAGTCTCTAATCAGAGATGAAACTCTCATTTCAACTCTCCTTCTCCAGTTGTGATCAAGGTCTTCGGCGATGCCTATTACTAAGCATATTACTAAGATGCCTATGCAGAATATCGTGTTTACGAGTTGATCTGTTGGTATGAAGTATGGCGGTGATGGTGTGTAGAGCTTCATGTAGAAGGGTAAGTAGAAAATTGCTATTGCAGAGGCTGCCGTTACCCCGTAGACCGCTGCTTTTTGGGCTTTCGTGAAGTATCTTCCATACATGTGCTACACCGACGATAACGTTCTATCCATCATTATGAGGACCATTGCTGCTAGGAAGGGTATTCCTATGAAAGTCATGAGCATTGTTATAGTTGCTGGGTCGAACCCGAATAGTGAGTAGCCCAATAAGGCTATGACTAGGAGGATCGTTATGAGGATTGCTGGGCCGACAACCACTATTGCGACATAAATTTCCGATATGTAGCTCATGCTCGTCAATATCCTGCGGAGCGTCATTCTTCTAAGGTCGACAAGCTTCTTAGCAAAATCGGAGAGATAACTTGCTGCTTCACCGCTTGAGCTTATAATTGTCGATAAGCCTTCAAGAAGGGTTCTCAGATGAGTTGAAGGCGATCTCTTAGCTGCTTCAAGTAAGGAGGCGGCTGGATCCACATTGAATAAACGCATTTGTTTAAGAGCAAAGTTAAAGATGTTTCTTAAGGCTTTTTCCTCTTCTACCTCTGCAACTCTCTTTATCAAGGTTTCTATTGTTGTGCCGCCAGAAGCTAGAGCCGCCATGTACTCTACGGTGTAAGGCAGAACCTTATCAATTCTAAAAGCTAAGTTCTTTGCTCTAAGGGATGGATAGTATACTCCCATTAGGAAAGCAATGGCAAATCCTATTAGAGACCATGTGACAGTTAAGATCACCGTGAAAAGCAGTGGAAAGTGGAGAATAAAGCTGTGAATAATAAAGGATGTTACAGCAACTACAATGCATGTTATGATGCTAATCATCACAATAGCAGCTGCATAAGCTGGAAAGGGGATGTTTATTTGAGCTGTTAGATACTTATCCTTTATGAGGGGAATGAAGGGAGAGTCTGATTTAGGCTTAAAGAGCCTATAGCTGAAGGAGGCTATGCTGTCGAGCATGCCTCCCTCCTTTGGCATGCTTTCACCTGGGGCTTGATGACGTCAGCCTTATTA
>QMSF01000177.1 GCA_003649565.1 Thermoprotei archaeon
ACATATGACTAGGACATTGGTCTTTCTAACGCTTATGAGGCCCTCCCTCCTTCTTATCGTGGCCATTAGAAACTTCTCAGCTAGAAGTGAAACGAGCAAGGTAAATGAAGCTATCCCAGCTACAGAGGTGAATGTTGCAAGAGTCTTGCCCTCAACGGTATGCGGCGTTATATCACCGTAACCTATAGTTGACATCGTTATAGTGGCCCAGTATATGCAATCAAAGAGCGTTAGGCCTTCTTGCACGCTATGCTCAAATGCGTAAAATAATATGGCTGAAATCAAGTCCACGGCTATGGCGACCACTAGTGCTGAGAGAAGCCTATGTTCGACGAGGTGTTTGACGAGCTTTTTGAGTAGCGCATAGGGTATCAAGACTCTTCTCGTTAGACATGAATTATTGGGGGTTATTTTAGTTTGCTAAGCCCAAACTACGACTTTTCCATAGGGGCATCTGCCCGTGCAGGCATGATCGCCCATGAACTTTTTCTCTGGGCAATACACGAGTTTTTCATCGTCTTGTTCTATTACGAGTGCTGTCACGTACTCTCTAACGTGTTTACATTCAACTATCTTAATTTTCGATTGAGCTGGTCTGCCCCCCATAGCTTTTATGAGGTTCTCTGCAAGGTCAAGCTCAAAGTCTATTTGCAGTAAGCCCTTTCTCCTAATTGAGCCCCATCCGCGATATATCTGGCTTATAAATCTCTCATCCATTGTCTGGAAGCCCTTGGGCTTAATGAGCACGTGTTGAGGGTCAAGGCTCCAAGCTAATTCCATTGCCTTTTTAACATCTTCTTCATCTCCTTCAACTGCTACTCCAAAGCCATAAAGCTTGATTTTCAACGGCAGTCCAAGCCACGATATGGCTTCGGCTAATGCTGAAGGAGTCAGCTTGGAGCTCGGCGAGAGGACTATCAGTATATTGGCCATATCATCACCTCGAGTTTAAAGCCATAGCTGCAGCTCCTACAGCACCGGCGAACTGTGAACACCTTGGCACAACGACGTCTAGCCCCGTAACCTCTCTGAGAGCCTCTGTAAGCCCCTTAATTAACGATGTTCCTCCAACGTGAATTATCGGATTAACAGCATCTACATCTCCCAGGAACTGCTGGTAAAACTGCTCGGCTATGCTTCTGCAAACTGCAGCTGCTATTTCGTGTTTACTAACTCCTCTAGCTAGGAGAGCTACAACATCTTGGAGTCCAAAGATTGCGCAATAAGCATTTAAGGCTACCTTAGAGCTCATTCCTTGAAGAGCCATTTCACCGAGCTCTCCAACGCTAACTCCTAGTCTTGAAGCAACAATTTCAAGAAATCTTCCGGATGCTCCTGCACAGGTTCCTCCTACGCTAAAGCTTGTTGGATTCATGTCTCTTATCGATATTGCTTTGCTGTCGGTTCCGCCTATATCTAAGATTAAGCAGCTCTTAGATTTCGATAAGAGAATAGCGCCTAAAGCACTTGAGTTTACATCGTCAACTTTAAATGCCTCTTGAAACATCTTCTCTGCTTTAAATCTACCATAACCTGTAACCCCTATAGCGTCAAGCTGACTCTTTGAAACTCCGGCCATCTTTAAAGCTTTGTTTACAGCTCTCTCGGCATCCTTCTCTATGTCGACCGTCGGTATCCAAGAGTAGCCTAACACATCCTTTCCATCGTATACAACAGCTTTAGTTGACGTTGAGCCTGAATCAAGGCCTAATGCAAGCCCCTTCATGGGCTCTCTATAGAATTTCCTCTTGGATGCCATATTGTAAAGGGCTTCAATTCTTAGGTACAAATTGTAGGCTTTGGTTCTCTCCGTAAACGAGTATGCTATTACTGGTATCTTGAGCTTTTCAGCTATGAAGGATCTAACGATATTCCTAATGAGGCTTCCCTCACCACATCTAAAGCATGTCATGACTATGGCTCCCTTGACTCCCATGCTCAGCTCTGTAAGCGATAATGCTTGTGCAAGTAGTATTCTCAAATCTCCACTCGCGGGTTTAATGCCAAAAACCTCCTCGATTTGCTTGACCTTCTCCTTGGAGTATTCAGGTATGTAGGGTTCAGCTCCGATACTCCTTATAGCATCAACAACTTCACTGAAAACACCTGAATACTCGAGCCCACAACTCAAATCAGCTATTTTAAATGGGGCTGACGGATAAGTTGGGACTTTGGGTGATGGATAAGTCCTTATAATTAACGCTTGAGAGGATCCTTTCGATAATCCCGAAGGTCTGGCACTTCTTGGCTTACCTAGAAATCTGTCTATTTCCTTTAACAGCTTCTTGGCTTTTTCTACGTCTCTGGGCTCTTCGATTTTGAGTATCGGTATGCCTCTCTTGGCTAGGATGTTCAGTAACGTCATGTTGGCCCTTAGACAGCCTGAAGGCCCGAAGCATGCCTCGGCGTCCTCCATTATTATCGCGGCTTCAGCTTCATAGATCAATGGCATTAAGAGCGCTATCCTACCCTTAGCGCCCGCGGGCATGTCTGCTGGAGCGACTTTGAGTGCTCGAGCTAAATCCTCATCGGTGATGTTAAATGGAGGCCTTTCAAACCTCTTATCTTGAACTTTACCTGCTATACAGCTCATAGACGTGAGGGGCTCATGTCCTCTTCTAAAGACGAGATCACTTAGTATGAGGCTGTTGAATGGGAACACTAGCACCTTCAACGTTTATTACCTCATGAGCAGTTAACTCAACTACTTATAAATGAAACTCAGGTTATTCATCTTGCAGAGAACAGTCTTCAAGCTGAAAGTTGTAAGTCGAGAAGCTTATAGCAAAATTAACTGGCAGGAGTTTATTTTTACATTGAGCGCCCCTTATAAGCACTTTAGCAATGAGTTTCTGCTGGCTGGTGTGAAATGAGGCCTGCCAAGATTGTAAGTGTCATAGTCGGCATCATGTTGATATCACTGATTGCACTTGCCTTTCTAGTATTACCACCAATGCTGAAGGCTGAGGCTAAGCCCATATCAATGGCTGTTGAATTTAATGATCATTCGGCGGCAGCATGGATTGCACTTGATAAAGGCTGGTTTAAAGAAGAGGGTCTAAATGTAACAACGCTTGAAACGTTCACTACAGGTCTTGAACTTGCAGCAGCTTTAACTAAGGGTGATGTGGACGTAGCATGGGCTTGCCTAGGCCCATTGCTATTGGCATATGCCAGAGGAGTACCCATAGTGGTAGTTGCTCAAGCTCATCTTCACGGTTATGCTATAGTCGGGAGACCGGGTATAGAGAGCATTGATCAGTTAAATGGCGGTGTTGTTGCATG
>QMSF01000178.1 GCA_003649565.1 Thermoprotei archaeon
AAATAACCCTGGTGTATTTTATGAGGTTTCCCCGCCAGGCGTATTAGCGATTAAGAGCATCATGAGCTAATACCTGGTGCTAATCTGGGGGGTTGAATAATGTCTGAGGATAGGTTATCTATCAAGAAAGAAAAAGAGAACGAGAAGACCGCTAGTGGGGAAATTAAGGTAGCTGAGCGTTGCCCTGAATGTGGTAGTACGAATATCATTAGGAGTTATGATCGTGGCGAGCTAACCTGCATGGATTGTGGTTTAGTTATAGATGAAAAGATCATCGATCAAGGCCCTGAGTGGAGAGCCTTCACCCCTGAAGAAAAGGAGAAGAGAGGTAGAGTTGGCCCACCAATATCAACTACGTCTGTTGAAGGAGTTTCTCCAACAGTCATACAATGGCCAGGTAGAGATGCTACCGGCCACAAGCTCAGCCCACAGAAGGCATTTGAGGTTTCTCGATGGAGACGCTGGCAAATAAGGAGTAGAATACAGACATCACAAGACAGGAATATACAGCAAGCAGCTAATCACCTTGAACGTATAGCCTTCAGGCTTAACTTGCCTCAAAACGTCAAGGAGGAAGCTCTTAAGATCTATAGAGCAGCTGTCAAAGCAGGTTTAGTAAGAGGACGCTCAATAGAATCAGTTATGGCGGCTTCAATATATGCTGCATGTAGAATACTCAAAGTACCTAGAACGTTAGATGAAATAGCAGATTACACGAAAGCTGGTAGGAAGGATGTTGCGAGATGCTATAGGCTACTATTGAGACACGTCAAGCTCAACATACCAATAGCAGATCCAGTAGACTTCGTGCCTAGAATAGTCAGTGCACTCGGCTTAAGCGGTGTTCTACAGAGAAAGGCTCTTGAAATAATACAGCAAGCTAGGAAAGCTGGCTTAACAGCAGGCAAGGATCCAGCAGGCTTAGCAGCGGCGGCAATATACATAGCATCACTTCAAACAGGTGAAAGAAAGACCCAAAAGGAGATAGCTAGAGCAGCTCAAGTAACCGAGGTCACTGTAAGAAATAGATATAAGGAGCTTATTAGAAAGCTCAAAATACCCATAACATCCTAAACTAGGCTAAGCCCTGTTTACTGGAAGGAGAAGCTTACCATAACCATTAATTTTAATTGATGCAGCAACGCAGCCATTTAGCGAAAGTGAAACCTCATAGCTAGTAATGGACCTTGCTGGAATGCTCCAATTAACCTCTACACTCAATACCTTGCCGTTGAGGTAGTAAAGCGTCAAGCCCGTTACTAAGAACCTCTTCTCGCAATCGTTAACTACGATTATAGATGAGTCATTAACAGCTAGTACGAGGCGGGGCATTGCATGAGCATCCTCAATAACCTTGCTCGCTTTTTTTATAGCCTCATCACTTATAATCTTCGTGAAAGCAACATTAACGCTTATCTGAGCCATTAACACCATAACTGAAGCCAGCAGAGCAAGTGAGGAAGAAACTCCTCTCCTCAATGGCATCCCAAAAACGCTTTAATACGAAGCCTATTTATAGGGCTTCAAGGTTGGTGCTCCTCATTGACACTAGTCATAGACGTTAGAAACATCAAAAACGAACTTGAATTAAGAAGTGCATTAAGACCAGCTATAGAGGCGCTTAGACAGGGAGGCATAGTGATCTATCCAACGGATACAGTGTATGGTATTGGCTGCGATCCTCTAAATGAAAACGCTCTCTCAAGACTATTAGCTCTAAAAGGAAGAGAAGGTAAACCTCTCCCTCTCCTAGCATCAAAAGTAGAAGTAGTAAAGAGAGTAGCCGAGGTCACACCTAAAGCTGAAAAGCTAATTAGATCATTCTGGCCAGGACCATTAACTCTAGTACTGCCGGTTAAAATAAACTTTCCCCATCAAATAACATTTGGTAGACCGAAAATAGGTGTGAGAATACCAGAAAGCAATGTTGCGAGAATTCTAGCTGAAAGCATAGGAGGCCTCATAGTGGGCACAAGCGCCAATAAATCAGGGGAGAAAGCACCAAGAGAATTCAAGAGCGCTTATCTCTGGGCTAAAGACAAGATCGATGTTGCAATAGACGGAGGTTTATGCCCAATAGGTCAACCATCAACAGTCGTTGAGATAAACTACGAGATCAAGGTAATCAGAGAGGGAGCCATAGAAATAAACGACATCATGAAAGCCTTGAGGTGTTAAAAACATGAAAAGACCATTAGCCCTGCTAGTTAATGATGACGGAGTCCACTCTATAGGCATCCACTCCCTGAAAGAGGAAATACAGAAAGACTTTGAGTGTATCGTAATAGGCCCCAAAAGAGAGAGAAGTGGAATAGGCAAAGCACTAACCGTAGGTGATATAATAAGAATCGAAAAAGTAGTGTTGAAATGCGGTGAAGCTTACTCCATAGATGGAACTCCTGCTGACGCTATCTTAATAGCACTACACAAGATATTAAGCAGAAAGCCGGACATAGTCATAGCAGGCATAAACTTAGGGCCAAATTTAGGCGTCGATGACATTCTAAACTCAGGGACATTAGGAGCAGCAATGGAAGCAGCAATACACGGCATACCATCTCTCGCCATATCATATTGTGTATCAAGGGATTTTGACGACAACATCAACGAAATGCTGCTTGAAGATGCAGGCCTCAAATTAGCCGCGAAAATAGCTAGATCTCTAGCCAATATAATTGTTAGAAGAGGCATGCCAGAAGAAGTGGATATACTATCGGTCAATGTACCTGATTACCGCAGAGGCATTAAAGGCGTCAAGATAACAAGGCCGTCGAAAAAAGGATACCCCGATATTCACATAAAATCTCCAGAGGGCTACAGAATAGCTAAATGGGACATAACGCTATACCCCAAAGACTCGCCAGATACAGATGTCGAAGCTGTTAGATCAGGATACATATCGATATCACCTATAAGCCTAAGCTTAACCTCCCCCATTAAAAATTCGAATTTGAGACTATACCTCGAGGTTGTAGAACCTCTACTAAAGGACATGCAGCAATTACAATAAGTTACAACACTCTCAGCGCCAATCTTAAATCGCTATTAGTTTTACACATTTGACACAGCCCATTAATAGGAGGTCTTCTCGTGAATACCATGATGTATATGTCAAAACCAAGACATATAGGCGTTTTTCACACAATACACCTAGCTTATCATCCATAAAGAGGTGAAAGCATGCCCAAATATGGTCTCTTGATAGACTACGAGTATTGTACTGGTTGTCATACGTGTGAAGTTGCATGTAAGCAAGAGCACAATTTACAGCCTGACCAATGGGG
>QMSF01000179.1 GCA_003649565.1 Thermoprotei archaeon
GTATTATCATGACGTCTAGAGCTCCAAGCTCAAATAACTTATCGAATAGATGCCCCATGATCTCGCCTGTAACATCGTCAACCGACGTTTCAAGCACTACAACTCTCTCAATCGTAGCATGACCCTCATCTCCCTCTATGACCCTCAATACATTGGGTATCTCTGCTAAGCTACTTGAACCAGCTCCATAACCAACACCTCTAACTCTCATTGGCGGGTAGAAGTCCACTATTTTACTTGCAAGTGAAACTAAGAGAGCAGCTCCTGTTGGTGTTGTTAACTCACAGTCTACTGAGATATTGAAGTATGGGTACTCGTGCTTACGAAGGATTTCAAGTGTAACTGGAGCTGGAACTGGCAGAATACCATGATTCGTCTTGATGAAGCCTGATCCCAAAGCTGGTGGAGTAGCATAAATTGAAGCATTTAAAAGCCCAGCCTTATCAAGCAGAAGAGCAACGCCGATTACATCAAAAATAGTATCAACCGAAGCTACTTCATGCATCTCCTTAAGTTCATAATGTACCTTGACTTCAGCCTCTAAGATCTCGTTGATAACTCGCCTTACAAAATCCTTAGCTTTATCTGATAACTCTGCATCATCTAAAACTTTCTTAACATTAGCTTTGAAGCGACTTGGAGTAATGCCTCGAAGGTCTTCATCTATCTTTAACTCAACTCTCTTAGCCCTAATGCCAAGTCGATCAACATCATAAATGTTAAGGTCCACTTTCCTACAATAATCTATTTTTCTCTCTAACTCTTCGACTAATCGGTATAGATCATTAATTCTCTTCGTGAGATCAACTAGTGACGCTAATAGCATGTCACCTGATATGCCGGCTAGCCTTGGATCAATGATTAAGGCCTTCATGTTTTGTCTCCACGCTTAAACTTAGCTGCTCTATTGGCTATGAGAGTAGCGGCTATGGCTGCTCCAACGCTATTATCGATATTTACGACCAATAGCCCGGGAGAGCACGATTGAAGCATTGATAGTAGAGCTGTGAAACCTCCTCCGCCTAGACCGTAACCCATTGATGTCGGAAGGCCTATTACTGGCACATCGAGTAGAGACGCCATTATCGATGGCAATGCCCCCTCCATGCCAGCTATCGCCACTACGACATCTACGTCTTCTTCAATCATCTTCTTAGCTGCATCAAGCGCTCTATGAACCCCGGCAATCCCTATGTCGTGAATCATAAAAACGTCACATCCAAGCTCTTCAACTATAAGCTTAACCTCATCTGCAATGGGAATATCAGCGGTTCCAGCAGTAACTATCCCTACTCTCCCTCCACTCTTAATGATCTTAAAATCACGCTTCTTGACTATTGCCACTCTACGTGAAGCACTTAAAGTCACGCTATAACCATCTTCCTTAAATTTCTCTAAGACCCTAATATGCTCATCTCTCAACCTTGAGGCTATAGCTCTACCACGACTTTCAACAAGACCTCTTATAGCAGCTTCAAGCTGATCCACGCTCTTATATTCACCTAATATTATTTCAGGAACACCTTTACGATGTTCTCTTCCGGCATCTAACCTTAAAATTCCAGCTATCTCCTCTAATGCTAAAAGCTTGAGTTGCCGCTCAGCCTCATCAATGCTGAGAGAGCCTTCAGCTACCTTCTTGAGCAAATCCCTTAAAGCCATGCCAACTCCTCAAATAAAACTTGGCAGTGCTAAAGAACTTGAAGCTTACCCCTAATGCCATCTCGAAATACGTTTACATCATTCAATGATCGAGCCGCATATAATGTCAATTCCAAGTTTCTGAGCTTCCTCAACAGCTTCCTTAACAGCATTAACCCCAACAATTAGAAGTCTTGAAGCCTCTTTCCCTATGATCCTCTCCACTATCTTAGCCTTCTCATAGAACCAGTACACATCATCCTCTTCTATTAAAGACTTAATCTCTATTAGCGTTACCTCCTCATTATGAGCATATATGTCGACTTCTATCTTGGCCCCTCTTCTATAATACCTACCATCATAATCAATGTAAATAAACTTTTCAACCTTACTTGGAGATATCCCACGTTTCTCTAGAAGATCTTCATAAACTTTCAGCAATGTACGCTCTAGACCTAAGCCCATTCTCTTACCAATAGAGCCTAAGGCAACTCTATGTTCACTTAAAATCTTGGTATGCTCCTCTAATATTCTACCCTGTTTTTCAATTCTCTCACTCAGCTTCTCAAGTATCATGCTATGTTTCTCAAGTATTTTACTATGTTCTCTAAGTATCATGCTATGCTCTTCAAGTATTTTAGTATGTTTTTCAAGTATTTTACCATGTTCTTCAAGTCTCTTACCTTGCTCTTCAAGTCTCTTATTTAGTTCTTCAAGCCTTTCATCATGCTTTCTAAGCTCAATTAATATCTCATTGAACTTCCTATCATGTTCTTCAAGCTTCTTAAGTATGTCACCTAAGCCTATTAGGCCAGCTACCATTAGCCTAAACTCACGATCTTCTTCTAACAGCTTAATGAGCTCTTCTCTAATTTTGCTTCTCGACAACTCCTCTCACAGATATCTCTTTACTTCACTCTAATAAGCGCAACATTAATGCTTTCAACATAAGAAGATAGAGAAACTTCTGGAATGGGACCTTGATATCGAGAGGCCTTCGTTAATGTCGCAACTCCTCCTAATTGAATGACTTTCAATGCGCTTGGGGTATTTAAGCTAATTAAGCTTTTGATGTTAGTGAAGTGCGACCATAAATTTATTATATTAAGTTTTAAGTGATTAATGGGGCTGAAATTGAGGGCTTTTAGAGATAGAGACTACATTGAAACTATTGAGGGCATGTTTTTTACGGTCGTCGGGAATGTTCATCCAAACAACTATGCCATAGCGTATTTAAAGTATATTCCAAGTCCTAATGGCAAGTGGGGTAATGATAAAAAGTTTAAGAGAGCATTACCGTACTACACGGTCCCAATGCTTCTTGACACTATAAGCTATCTTAAACGACATTACCCACATTATGTCAAGTATTTTGATGAACTGGAAATTGAGATGTCAGCCGTACCATTCGACAGAATTCATAAGCATTACAAGCCTGAGGAAAGACTACAAGAGATAATTGAGAATCCCAGGGATCAACTAGAGGCAATGGTGGCTGAGCTAGCACAAATAGTAGCTGATGAAGCTGATATACCCATAAGCGACTTAGGCGTAACAGGCTCAATATTAATAGGCATTCATAGGCCCTTCTCAGATATAGACCTCGTGGTTTATGGTAGAGAAAGCGCATTAAAAGTTAGAGA
>QMSF01000180.1 GCA_003649565.1 Thermoprotei archaeon
GACGCCCTTAAACGTAGGCTAGCACTCGTTAAAGAAGAGCTTGATAAAGTCAAGGAGGGCTTGAAGGGCGTAAAAGTGGCAATCGAAGGTCTTGGATTCTCTGGAGCTACAACGCTTTTACCTAGAGAGTTTGAGATGAAAATTTCAGTTCTCATCTTTTGGACGACCATATTTAAGACCTTAGGCCTCTCCGAAAAGGCTCTTGAAAAGAGAATAAACATCCATGTCGAATATGCTCGACGTTATGGTTCAGATCCTAAGGTCTTAATTGACCCTAGCCCTGATGAGGCCTTAAGGGCTATAAAGGCTGAGGGTGTCAAGTTAATTTTGACTAGGAGAGCGTACTTTTATCATGTTCATGGTTTTAAAGCTGTAGATTTATCACAGATGCTCAAGTTTGGTCATTTCTCTATCGGTATGAGGCCCACGGTGGAGATAGCCAAAATCTTAAGAAGAGCCTTAGATTCGAAGATCCCTGCTAGGCCGATACTTAAAGGTCTTGAGACAAGCTCCGAAATACCCTATTTAACTCCTCAATGGGCTCATTTGGCTAAGCTCTTTAGCATGAATAGGAGGGGTATGCTGGCTGAAACCTTAGATAAGGAGATGGCTAAGATTGTTGAAATGGAGGTTGAGGAGGCCTTATACATATGAATTACAATAGGCAAATGACAGACCCAGTACATGACTGCAAGCTTTTAGGTGTTATTAGAGCCTTGACAGGTCTTAAGGATTCGGCGATCGTGGTTCATGGCAGGCCTGGTTGCCATTCTGGTATGCTTAGCTTACAGGCCTTAACTTCAAGCCAAAGATTTGTCAATGTGGTTTTTAGCGGTTTAAAGAGCGAGGATATGGCCTTTGGTGGTGAAGCACGGCTTTTTAGGGCTCTTCTCAATGTAAGTGGGGTTATGAAGCCTAAACTCGTAGCCGTGGCTATTGCTAGCGCAGCTGGAATTATGGGTGATGATGTTGCAGGTGTTGTGAAAAAGGTCTTAAATTCTGTTAAAGATGTATCGTTTATTGTCATTGACGCATGTGGTTATTCCGGTTCTGAGGCTGCAGGATATGAGGGAACGCTTGAGAAGCTTGGAAGCTTTATGGTGCAGACACACGATAAAATCGAAAATGCAGTAAATATTATAGGCTTTAGGGCCGATGAACCTCATTGGCGTGGAGATCTACATGAACTAAAGCGTTTGCTGAATTTGCAAGGTATATCTATTAATACGATCATAACATCATGCAGCTTTGACGAATTAATTAAGGCGCCTAAGGCTTCATTAAACGTTGTAGTGGGAGGTGATGGGATAGGGCTTGCCGAATACATGAAGAGAGAATTTGATGTGCCTTATGTTGTTACGCCTTACCCTTTTGGCATATTAAATACTGTAGAATTCCTTGAAAAGACTTGTAAAGCTCTCGGAAGAAATGTCAACTATGAAGTAATTGAAGAGGAGGAGAGGAGGATTCAAGAAGCTATAAGTGATGAGCATTTGTTCCTTGAAGGCATTTACGGTTCATTAAAAGTTGCACTATTAGGTGAAAGCTCACGTGTTTTTAGTTTTGCCAGATTTTTAAGTGATGAGCTTGCATTTGATGTGAAGCTCATAGCCGTTAGATGTAGGAACTTCATTACGGGTGATGAAATCTCAAAAATTAACTGTAAAGTGCTTGTAGAGCCTGATAGACTTGATTTTGAGGATGAAGTTTCAAGGCTTGATGTCAATATGTTATTTGCGTCATCATTTGAGCGCAATATCGCCATGAAGTTGAGAATCCCGCTATTCAGATTCTCATATCCTGTTATAGATGAAGTTTACTTAACTGATGCCCACTCGCTGGATTTAGAGGCTCATTGACTATACTGGAAAAGATCGTAAACCTATTAATGAAGAGACAAGAAGTCAGCGAACTCGCGTATTTGATCTCGCATAGTTGAATTCGCGTTAGGTGATGTGTATGAAGAAGATAGCTTTTTATGGCAAGGGCGGTATTGGCAAATCAACAATATCAACCAATGTGGCTGCGGCAATAGCCGATAAAGGGCTTAAAGTAATGGTGAAAGGATGCGATCCAAAGACCGACTGCACAAGGAATCTTCGAGGCCACGTTGAAGCTAGACCTCTACTTGATTTTCTGAGAGATCAATGGGGCTCCGAACTTGACTTAACAGAAATCTTAACTGGCAAGCGCGTAACCATGGACGATCTTGTCAAGGAGAGGGTAATAGTTCAAGGATATGGAGGCACTATATGCATTGAAATTGGCGGCCCAGAGCCTGGCATAGGCTGTGCTGGTCGTGGAATCATAGTTGGGGTCGATATCCTAAGAACTTTAGGGGTTTTTGAGCTCTATAAGCCTGATGTGGTGCTATTTGATGTCCCCGGCGATATTGTCTGCGGTGGTCTTGCATTACCACTAAGAAGGGAGCTTGCAGATCAAGTTTATGTCATAACATCATCCGAGGTTTTGCCTCTTCATGCTGCCAATAATTTGTGCAAAGCTATAAGAAGGTTCGCTACACGTGGGGGTTCTAAGCTTGGTGGATTGATCTACAATGCAAGAGGATTTATTGATAGGCCCGAGATCGTAGAAGAGTATGCAAGGAGGATAGGGGCTAAGGTCATAGGTAAGATACCCAGGACGCATCTTATACCTGAAGCTGAAGCTCAAGGAAAGACAGTTATTGAGAGCTTCCCTAACAGTGATGTAGCAATGATATTTAGAGAAGTTGCAGATAATCTCATGAAAAACGAGGAGGCAGTAATACCTCGTCCCTTAAGCTCCTTAGAATTCGAAGATTTTAGCAAAGGTCTGCAGACCTTATAGGGTCTTTGGCATTTACAGAAGGGTCGCTAACGCAATCATGGGCATTAATAATAAACAAATACTATAAACCTTATGCTTAAAAAGCTCTATACTTGAAAAGACTGGTAAGGAGTTGGCAAGCATTCTCGCATTTCACTTCTAAAAGCCTCATTAAGTATGATAAATTTATAGTAATATACATAACTAAAGTTAAACCCGAAGGTTGTAATGATGTTGTGAAGAGCATTACGAGGCCTATTGGGAGAATTAGTACAGCAAGAAGATGAAGCAACATCCTCTTGCCGGCAATGTTTTTTGATACGTCATTATCATAGTGATTATACATAAAGTTATATAAACGCTTTCTCGTAAAGTCCGCGAAGATGCCCCTTAATATTCATCTTAATGTATATATCTGAATGCTTAGGGCATATTCACATCGTACGCCAAGGGCTTATCCTCACTAAGTACAC
>QMSF01000181.1 GCA_003649565.1 Thermoprotei archaeon
GATAATAGCCAGGCTGTGGTGGTGAGGTGAGGAGCTCCAGTGATTCCACGTCCTTTAGCTCAACACCATAAGCTTGAGTGCTATCCCAATTTACCTCTCCGACTTCTATGCCTATTGGAATTAGCCTTTGAATTGACTCAGAATACTTCACATGAGGATTTTGCCTTTCTATATTGGCTTCTACTTCACAATATAGTGTTGGCATGTAATTTAGTTCAAGTGAAGTTATATCTACATCGAAGTCTGCAAGCCTGCTCTTAACCTTCGCCAGAATCTCCGATTCGTCTATAACTATTGGCAGGAAAGCTTGAGGGAGACCTAGTGCTGAGAGAGGTTGCTTCTGAAGTTTATCCAGCTCGCGGATTACGGTTTTGGAGAGCTTTTCAAGTGATTTAACGGCTACTCCTTCAGTTGGCTTAACTGCATAGTCAAGAGGGTTAAAGCCTTCTCCTCCGTGCTTTGTCTCGCGCGGCCTTATCTTGACTATTATCGGTATTTTTTCGACGGCTTCGCCTGTTATTATCGCCTCGCCGCTTTCAAGCCATGTAATCTCGTTTTCCCATTCTCTTTCAAGTCCTCCGCTTTCAAGAGTTATCCTCATGTCGTTTGGATCTGATAGCCTATGAATAATCCACGTTCCAACGAGGCCTCTAACAGTCGTGTCTAAGAGTTGGGGTCTCTGCGTTATCACTATGAGGCCAGCACCGAATTTCCTGCCTTCCTGTGCAAACCTTCTGACTATATCCGTGGTCTTTGCTTTTTCTCTACCAGCAAATCTATGAGCTTCATCTAATACGCAGTAGAAGGGCCTTAGCCTGCCTTCTATTACAGCTTGAAACACCTTTTCTAGAAGTGACGCTACAAGCGAAATTTGCTCCTCCTTTAATAAGCCTCTAAGGTTTATTATCGTGCATTGACCTGGGACTATGATGTCCTCCGGCTTAGCAGTCTCCAGAGTGTCAAGTGATAAGTCTGCTCCTGGATTTATCTTGAGATTTCCAAATTCTATGATGCTATCAGCATAAGATCTGGGATAAACATCGAATTCCTCAGACGTAACATCACCCATTACCTTTAGGCTTGAGTATTCTCCGTGGACATCAATTATCAATATCGGTATACCCTTCTTTAGCAGTTCCTCTATGATAACTCCAGCAGTATATGATTTGCCTGATCCCGGCTTACCTACAATGAATATTCTTCCAAGCTTCTTTATTGGAAGCCAGACTTTACATTCTAGGCCTTTCAGCTTGCCTATATAAATCCCGGTTGAGGGATCAACGCTCAGCTTTAATGCTTTCTTCACATCCTCCTCTTTAGCAATGTAGACGGGACTTCCAGGCGTAAATGGAAGCTTGGGTCCTTGACCTATGACATAACATTCAGCATAAATACCATCCTCTGTCCGGTATAACTCCTTTATACCACAAACGTAGGGCGTCCCATCGTGAATAACTTCGAGAAAAGAGTTTTTCCCTATACTGCTCGTTAAGACCTTCATTTTAAAGCTATTAGTTGTGGTTTTTCCTTCAATTATGCCGACAGCTTTGGCGTGAGTTGTTTCCAATTTGCTCCCCAGCTTTTAATAGCTTAAGCTTCTTTAGTAGTTAATCATGCGCTAAAGCCTTAATTTAATGTTTCTCAAGTTTTTATCCGCAATAGGGTTTATTTGAGCATCTTGAGGTTTTACTTCATTCATTTAAAAATGTGCATAGAGTAGCATTTATGCGTCATTAGATATGCCTAGATAGTGTAACTCAATGAGTATTCCTCGTTTGGTGTGCACTTATGAAGAGTTGGATTTCAGCTAAAAACGCTTTGAAGCATGTTTTGCTGCTAGGCATTGGTGAGAAAACGCTCTTGGTGGTTGATAAGAGCAAGCTAAGAGAAGCTATGCAGTTTATCAAGGCCTGCCTCGCTTTAGGGTCATGGGTTAGAACTGTTAAAGCTGAACCGAAAAATTTGAAGTTCATTAGAGAAGTCATAGCATCATCAAGGCCCAGCATTATTGTAAACCTGCTGAAAGGCGATATCGAAGGGGTTTCCTTTAGGATTAAGCTTCTAAAAATTGAAAGTGAATTCTGCGGATTGAAGATTGCGCATTGTCCCGGCATAACAATGGACATGCTGAGGGAAGGCGCTTTAGCTTTAACATCGGATGAATATAGGTTAATGCAGAATGAGGCTTTAAGGCTCATGTTCAAGCTTAGCGGCTCTGATAAGATAATCCTTCAAACACCGAAGGGGACTCACCTAGAAGTATCAGTCAAGGGGAGGCCTTTCTTTACTGATACAAAGTTTGATCCTTCAATTGTTAAATGGATTAATCTCCCTGTTGGAGAGGTCATAGTTGGACCTAGAGAGCATGAAGGTAGCGGCGTTTTGGTGTGCGATGTAGCTGTGGGAGGTATAGGTCCTATATCGAGGACCTTGACCTTGCATTTTAAGCGTGGAAGGATTGAGGAGATTGAAGGTGACGAGGAGATCGTCAATAGAATCAGGAGAGCGCTATTCAAGGATGATATGGCTAGCAGGATAGGCGAGTTCGCCATAGGCCTAAATCCTAAAGCTAGAGTTTCATCAGACTTTTTAGAGGCAGAGAAGGTGAGAGGTACTGCACATATTGCAGTAGGCCATAATAAGGACTTTCCTGGCGGCATGAACGATTCTAAAATTCACATAGACTTTCTAGTGTCAAAACCTACCGTGGTCGCCATTAAGGATGGCAAGGAAAACCTCGTTGTTGAAGAAGGAAGAATTGTGGAAGATAGCTAAGAGCTATCCCAGTACATCCTCGTTCTGATGTATGTTTTCTCTGCCTCTAGAATATCGATGTATAGTGTGTCATCACCTCTTGCATCTTTAGCTAAAATTCTCGATGCTGTTTGAGGCCCTATACCTCTAGCAGCTAAGACCATAACGGCCTTCTTGCCATACGTCAAGACAAGACCAGCTGACATCTGGTATTTTCTGATCTCCTCGATCTCCTGCTTAGTAAGCTTTCCAGTTAAACGCTTCTTGAGTAGCTTCTCAATTTTATCGTCATTTGGCCACGTGACTGCTATGTATTTAGCACCGCATTTAGGGCACTTCAAGTCATCTGGCACATATTTTACCTTTCTAGTGGTAGACCATCCTCCACAATACATGCATACTAACTTCACGGTTCTATCCATGAGCCTTTCTAAGACGACTTCAGCTAATGTTTTATCGCTTGGCTTTATCAGGTCTACCTCGATGGGTGCATACTTGTTCAA
>QMSF01000182.1 GCA_003649565.1 Thermoprotei archaeon
TTCCAGAGATTCTTTCCAGCTCTTTCCTTATCTCTTCCTGAGCCCTTTTAAGCTCTTCTTCCTTTTCCTCTACCACCCTCTCCCGGTTTGCTAAGGACTTTTCTTTTCTGTCTAATACATCGACTCTCTTATCAAGATACTCCTCTTTTTGTAATAACCTTTTCTCCAGACGCTGAAGTTCAGCTCTTCTCTCCCTCGTTTCCCTTTCAAGGTTACTTCTTTCACGAAATATCTGATCCTTCGTTTCAAGAATAGCTTCCCGTTTTTTTGCCTCAGCTTCTCTCTCCGCTTCTCTTAATATATTTTCTGCCGTTTCTTTAGCAGAACCGATTTTCAGTTTTGCTATATAACGGCGAAGAAAATATCCTCCAATTAAACCTAGGAAGAGGGATGGTAGTGCAAACTTAATTATCGCATGCACCACCTTGATCCCCTTAGTTTTATGTAATTTTGCAAATATATGCTAAAAATAGAGTAATATTCCCAATAATTATAGTCAAGGAAATTGGCATTAAATGAACTTACCAACATCTTTCTGCAATTTTTTTATTTTAGTTATATTTATTGTTTTAATTGCAACTTCACTGTGTGTTAATGGCAATATTATTATTCCTTTTAATTCTCCCTCCTTCATTATTGGAATTAAAAATACCTGTTTTATCTTGGATTTGTCTCCGTGATCAAATTTATCACGAAGTTCTTCAGAATAAAATACATCCTCAGTTATATGAAGTATCTTACCCTCCTTGAGGTATCTCTTTACTACCTTTTCTTCCGGTTCAAATTTAAGCTTCTTAACTGTCTGCCCTGAAAGCCCCACAGTTACAAAGGTTACAAATGCATCATTTCGCCTGCGCAGATACGCACACCGGGAAAGCTTTTCCTCCTCAATAAATTTCTTCATAACTCTTTCAATAATTTCCTCCGATGGCTGTGGGGGTTTCTTACCTTCCTCTATTTCTTTTATCAAAGAGGCAATTTCATCTTTTTTCTCTTCCTTTTTTCCTTTTTCATATATTTCTGGCTCAATTTCAATAATGCCCTCACCCTCTCCTGGCTCCTGAGTTTCAGGTAAACCAACACTCTCTTCATCCGAAATCTCTTTCCCTACAGAAACTTCTCCTGGAGATGGAGCCTCTTCTTCAGCTTTCACCAGCTCCTCCAGTGGAGGTAACTTTTCCTCTCCTGGAATTTCATCAATCTCCACAGGCTCTATAAGTCCTTCTTTTATTCTTCCAGAGCCTTCCTGGATTTCTTCTTCAATTAGAGATTCTTCTTCACCAGTCTCTTCAATCAAAACTCCTTCATCCAATTTACTCTCAGATTTTCCATGCTCATCCCTCACCCCGAAAAGCTCCTCAGAAGCTGCTTCCACGGGCTCCTCTTCCCTCACCACAGCTTCATCAACTTTTTTACCCTCAGTTTTTTCTTCTTGATCCTCCGATGGCTCAAAACTCTCTGCTACCTCTGCTTCACCTATTTCTTCAATCTCCTCTACTTCTTCAACTTCATCAAGTGGCACGAGGTCCTCAAATATCTCCTCCTCAACGGGAAAGCCTTCAGATACTTCCTCCACTACCTGTTCCTTCTCTTCTCCCACCTCAGTAACCGTACCTGGCATTTTTTCATCAACATCCAGTACTCTCCCCACCTCTTCCCCAATAATTTCTTCTTTTTCAAGAACTTCCCCAGTTTCGGCAGGCTGAGTCTTTTTATCCCCAGTAGTAACTTCCGGCGTGGTTATCCCGTAGGGTTTAAATTCCTGTACTGGATGAGGCTTTTCTTCTGGTTTGATTTTTTCCAAACTTATTTTCTCACCATATTCTGAAATTTCTCTTCTTCCCCTACTTCTGAGATTGAGTAACAGGTAAATCAACACCGAAAAAAGCACAAGGGCCTGTACAATAAGAATAATTTTACCAATACCGGTGATTTTAAAACTCTCAGTATCAAATGTCAAAGCTACACTCCAATCATCATGGGGAGGTGGGAGTCTCTTGAAATAGATTGTTTTATCATATTCCTCAGACCTAACCCTAACAGCGCCTGAAGATTTTCTCTTCACGTATTTCGAAAGTTCAGAAACATTTTTTTCATCTTCAATACCTACCGGAGGAAAATTTATAATTATCACCCCATTCGTGGTGGCAAGAAATCCATTATACTCTATATTTCCAATATCCTTAAAAACTCTGTCCAGAACATCTTCATTATAATAAAACAAAAAATAATAGCTTCCTTTCTCAACGGAGACTTTTCTTGAGAATACAAAACTTCTCAGGAGCGGATCAAGGATAACCCTTTTCTCGGTGGACAAATTCACCGAACTGTACTGATCGCCTTCAAGTTTTGATCCAGTTGTCTCATTTTCAAAAGTTGAGAATAAAATTGTTCCATTTTTATCTATAATCCTGAGACCATTACAGTACTGATTTGAACCTATGTAATTATACAGAACCCCTGCGTTCTTTTTATTCCCTGGATCTTCAATAATCTTTTTTACGTTAACTTTATCAAGGATTATACCAATCTTTCGAGTTTCAATATCAAAAAACCTGTATAGAGCTGATGAAAAAGTGGTGGCTTCCAGTATTTTCTCTTTATCTATATTCTTACCAATAAGATCAACAATTCTCTCATTCTGAAAGGAAATAATATCTTCCTGAACTAAAAAATAAAATACACTGAAAACAAAAACTGCTATTGCAATACTTAATATTAGCCTTTTCACTTCTACCCTCTCTGTATTTCAGCTATCTAATTTTTTTATATGTACCCCATCCCTTTCAAAATCCTCCAAGTTCTCATCTTCCGGAGTCTTTCCCTGATCTTCGGATGCCTTTATCTCATCTGCTCCCTCTTTCGTAGACTCTGGCACTGTTTCTTTTTCAGATGTTTCAGATATAGATTCAATTTTTCTATCGATCTCTTCAATAATATTATCAAATCTTTTCTCATTCCCCGATAATTCTTTATTCATTTTCACAACCTCTACATGTTTTATAGTCAATAAACTATAAATAATTAACCCAATTAATAATATAGTCGATAAAACCACTACTAACAATCCAATAAACATAAAAACTGCTTTAGCTGAAAATAATGGATAAAATATTTCAAGTTTAAATTCTCTACCCCAAATTTCTACCCTCTCCACCACCGTTCTTCTGCTGATTAGTTTCTGATATATAAACTTTAAGTAAGATCCTTCTTTCCTCCCAGTTATCCATTTTCTAATCAGACCATTTCTGGAAA
>QMSF01000183.1 GCA_003649565.1 Thermoprotei archaeon
ATATACATAAACGCGGTAGCAGTTGGAACACCAACATTCGGCGATCCTACAGTTAGGCTAACGTACCTAAGCTCAAACATAAGGCCAGGAGTACCAACCCTCAGCGAAAGCAGAAATGCTGTTCAAAGAGTCTACAAGATGGCCGGAGTAACGCCCGACCAAATAGACGTAATAGAATTGCCAGACAACAGCTCGTGGCACTACTTCGCATATCTAGACTGCATATTAAACTTAGACCCAGGAGAACCAGAGAAGCTCCTGAGAAAAGGAGAGACAGACCCAATAACCGGCAGAATACCTGTGTGTCCAAGCGGAGGCCTAGGAGCTTTTGGTGAAGCCGTCGTAGCTCAAGGCTTAGCCCAAGTATGCGAGCTCGTATGGCAACTACGTGGAGAAGCCGGCGAGAGGCAAGTCAGGAAGGAGATAAAGTACGCCTTAGCGCAAACCTACGGTTACGCAGGAAACAACGCTGCATGCATACTCAGCAAAGGCTGGTAAACCCTACATCATTTTTCCTAAATATTTTTATGTCCTAAATATCCTTATGCTAAGGATCAAGGCGTGAATCAATAAAGAAAAAAGAAGTTTTTCATTAGCCCCTTTACTTGTAACTATAGAATCCTTTACCAGTCTTTCTGCCTAGCCATCCAGCTCTAACCATTTGCCTTAGAATCGTTGGTGGACAGAACTTGCTGTCACCAGTTTCTCTATACAGTGTTTCGAGAATGTCGAGAGTTACATCAAGGCCTATTAGGTCTATGAGCTCTAAGGGGCCCATAGGGAAGTTGTAGCCTAACTTCATGGCTGTGTCTATGTCTTGAGCTGATGCGACACCCATCTCGTATAGCTTCATGGCCTCGACTAGATACGGGAATGCTATTCTATTGGCTACAAAGCCTGGTACATCCTTACATACTATAGGTGTCTTTCCTAGCTTCACGGCTAGCTGCTTTACTACTTCAACGGTTTCATCGGATGTAGCTAGGCCCTTCACGACCTCAACAAGCCTCATTACCGGGACTGGGTTGAAGAAATGCATTCCAACAACTTTTTCTGGTCTCTTGGTTGCTGCTGCCAAAGCGGTTATGCTAAGAGTAGACGTGTTACTTGCTATGATCGTATGTGGAGGCGCGTTCTCATCAACTTCCTTAAACACTTGCTTCTTTAGATCCAGATTCTCAAACACAGCTTCAATAACTATATCCACGTCCTTCACGGCCTCAGCTAAGTTCGTGGTCGTCTTTATCCTCGCTAAGGCGGCATCGGCATCCTCCTTCTTAAGCCTCCCCTTTTCAACGGCCTTGTTCAATCCGAAAGGTCCATCTCTTATCAAGCTTAAACCTCTATCCAAGAACTCCTGTGTTACATCTCTAGCTATGACTTCATAGCCTGCTAATGCGAATACTTGTGCAATGCCGCTTCCCATGGTTCCAAAGCCTATGACAGCAACTTTCTTTATGTCCTCAACTTTCATCTAAAGCACCTCCAACGCACCCTTAAGAGGTTTCAGGCGTTTTAAAGCTTCTTACTCCACAAAAGCTTATTTTGTCGTGGCTTCATTAGCTAAACATAGCAAGCTTCTTGGTGCTAGATCATGCCCATACCTAGGAAAGTCCTCAACCTCCTCGAGGACCTCATAGGAAGCGAGAACGTCTACACTGATGAAGCGATATTGTACGCGTATTCTTGGGATAGCGGCTCCTTACCTTTGTTCTCTCTTTTGAGCGATAAATTTAGGTTCATGCCCGACGTCGTCGTTAAAGCCAAATGCATAGAAGACGTCGTCAACACCTTGAAAATAGCGAATCAAGAGAAAATTCCAGTAACACCACGAGGCGCAGGGACAAGCCTAAGTGGCAATTGCATACCAGTTAAAGGCGGTATTCTACTTGACCTAACGTCAATGAATAAAATTAAAGAGGTGAATTCCGACGATAGAATAGCAATTGTTGAGCCAGGAGTTGTACATAGAAACCTTGAAGAAGAACTTCATGAGCATGGCATGTTCTTTCCTCCTGAGCCTGGAAGTGCTGATATGTGCACCATTGGAGGTATGATAGCAAATAACGCTAGTGGAGTTAGGGCATGCAAATATGGAACAACTAGAGACTGGGTGCTAAGTCTCAAAGTTGCTTTACCTAACGGCGAAATCATAGATACAGGCACAAGAGCTCTAAAGGACGCCTCAGGCTATAATTTAACACAACTCTTCATAGGCTCCGAAGGAACATTAGGAGTCATAGTCGAAGCAACCCTCAAGCTATTCCCATTACCTGAACATAAAGCCTTAATAATAGCCGGATACTCAAGCCTCGATGAAGCGATTAAGGCGGCTCAGCTAATACTCAGAAAGTTAACTCCTTCATCGCTAGAGCTCGTAACTGAGAAATACGTTGAAACCATGAACAAAGTGTTAAAGAGATTGAAATATCCTCAATGCAAAGCCGTCATAATGATAGAAGTCGATGGCTCAAAACATGAAGTTGAAGGACAGGTAGATATCGTAACTAGAGAATGCAAGGCAGTAAATCCAGAAGCTCTTGAAGTCTACTGGGATGAAAAGGACAGAGAAGAACTATGGCATGCCAGGCACTATGCTGGCTTCATAATACTCAGAATGTTCGATAAAGCTGAGATAAAGATCAAAGCAGTCCATATACATGATGTAGGTCTCCCCCTATCGAAAATTCTCGATTACCTGAAGTTCGCTGAAGAAGAAGCATCAAAGCTAGGAATATCTGTACTGCCCTTCGGCCACCTAGGTGATGGTAATTTACACGTCAATTGGTATGTCGACCCCCAAAAGGAGATAGACATTCAAGCAGCAATTAAATTAACGAAAAAACTAGCTCAAAAGGCCGTAGAGCTTGGTGGAACAGTATCAGCTGAGCATGGAGTAGGAGCTTTAAGAGCACCATACATGAAGCTTCAACATGCCCCCCTCATAGACTACATGAGGAAGATAAAGGCGATATTCGATCCAAATAACATAATGAACCCTGGCAAGCTATGGCCTGAAGGAGACGAAAAGGACTTTCTCGAAAAACTGCTTGAAGCCTACCATCAAAACGTATAACAGTCTTATAGGTCATGAGAGACCCCCAGAAAACTTTAAAACATGATGCACATCACCCAGCTTTAGGGGTTTGTAAGCTATGATGAGTACACCATCAGCTCTTGTGGAAGCGCTAAGCAACATCGTCGGCTCCAGATTCGTCAGCGACGACATCAACGTCAGGCTGGCAT
>QMSF01000184.1 GCA_003649565.1 Thermoprotei archaeon
CCCGGCTGAGAGGGCGGCTGATGTGCCGCCGACCCCTCGAACCTGATCCGGGTAATGCCGGCGTAGGGAGCGTGCCCGCGGCAGCTCCTTATGCCGACTCCCCCCTCCAGTGCCCGCTGGAGGGGTATAATGTCGGAGCTGAGGGAGAGGAGGATCAGAAGTCCCCCAGAATGGGGTATAGAGCCGGTACCCGAGAAGGTCAAGATCCTGAGGGGTATAGATCTATTCGTCCTCTGGTCGAGCTTAGGAGTTGGTATTCTCGTTCTACAGGCCGGAGCCCTCATGGTCCCAGCTCTAACAATAGATCAGGCTATCTTAGTATCCTTTATAGGATCTATAGCGGGTAGTACGCTCCTAGCAGCTGCTGGAGTCATCGGAGCAAGGCACGGAGTTCCTACTATGGTCTCTCTTAGGCCTATCTTCGGTTTCACAGGATCTTACATTGCGACAATCCTAAATGTGATACAGCTGGTAGGATGGACGGCCTTGCAGCTTAAGGTGATGGCAGATGCCTCATCCCTGATACTAGGTGGCGGCTATGAGTTAGCTTGGCTTGCCCTGTTCACGATCATAGTCACGCTCCTAGCTATAGGAGGACCCCTTACGGTAGTGAGGCAGTGGTTAGAGAAGTTCGCCATATGGTTCGTTTACGCATCAACTGCTTGGATAACCTACATAGTTATCACGACTCCAGAGTGGGCTACCTTTGGGGGAGAAGGAGGTCTCCCCTGGACCCTTGCTCTTGATCTAGTAATAGCTATGCCCATCTCTTGGATGCCCTTAGTGAGCGATTATAGCAGGTTCAGCTCTAAGGCCAAGTCCGGCTTCCTATCCACTCTACTAGGATATACGCTAGCTAACACATGGTTCTACTCATTAGGGGCAGCTTTGGCCCTAATGTCCGGTCAGGAGTTCGTTGCCGCTTCCATACTCTCACTTTACTTCGGCTGGATAGCCTTGCTGTTCATACTCGTAGATGAGACAGATAATGCCTTCGCAGATGTCTATTCCTGCGCCCTTTCCATTCAGAATGTATTTCCGAGGATCAAGCAGTGGAAGTTAATAGTCCTAATATCCTTCGTATCAGCCGTACTAGCTTACTTCCTGCCTTTATCCCAGTATGAGTGGTTCTTATTACTCATAGGAGCTAGTTTCGTGCCTCTCTTTGGAGCGATGCTTTCCGAATACTTCCTCGTGAGGAGAGGGAGGGTAGATATAAGGGAGTTCTACGGGGGGGCTCCAAGGCTAGTACCTAGATCTATCGTCTCTTGGATAGCAGGGCTTCTCACGTATTTCGCTGTAGCTACTTACGCTCTCGACTTGGGAGCTAGTTTACCTTCATTCCTGGTGTCGGCCCTGCTTCAATACCTGCTGGGGAGGTGGCAAGGGTGGTCTGGTTAGACATTTTCTCCAAGGTTCCCGTAGCTATGACCATTGCGGGTAGCGATTCCGGTGGAGGGGCCGGGATACAAGCCGATCTAAAGACTTTTGCCGCCCTAGGAGTCCATGGAACTGTAGCTTTAACTTCAATAACGGCTCAGAATACCAAAGAAGTTACAGCTATCCAGGATGTTAGTGTAGAAGTTGTAAAAGCACAGATAGATGCTGTGGTAGAAGACATCGGTGTTGATGCAGCGAAGACAGGGATGCTTCACACCTCCGAGATAATAGAGGCAGTAGCTGAGAAGGTGAGAGAATATCAGATACCCCTAGTGGTAGACCCCGTCATGGTGGCTAAGAGCGGCGCCCCTCTCTTGAAGCCTGATGCTAGGGACACACTAATCAGGGTTCTCCTGCCCATAGCTAAGGTAGTTACGCCTAATGCACGGGAGGCGGAGGTCCTTACAGGCATAAAAATAGGGAGTTTGGAGGATGCGAGGAGAGCAGCGAAGCTTATAGCTGAGATGGGCCCCACGGCCGTTATAGTTAAGGGTGGACATCTAAAGGGGGCTGAATCTATAGATGTGCTATACCATAATGGAAGCTATGTAGAGCTATCAGCTCCAAGAGTACAGTCGAAATATACGCATGGCACGGGATGCTCGTTCTCAGCAGCTATAGCTGCTGAGCTAGCCAAGGGCTCCTCCATAGAGGAGGCATTTAAAGTAGCTAAGGAGCTCGTTACATCCGCTATAAGGTTTGGTATCCCAGTGGGATCGGGACATGGCCCTCTGAACCCTATGGCAAGGCTTTACAACGACTCAGAAAGATATTATACGTGGAAAAGGGTCTCAGAAGCAGTTGAATTGCTCGAGTCCCTTGATAATGCTGAGGAGATTGTGCCTGAGGTCGGAATGAATGTAGCAATGTCATTACCATATGCAGAGAATCTCATGGATGTTGTTGCTGTACCTGGGAGGCTCAGAAGAGTTGGAAATAGGATAAAAGCCTCATCTCCACCGGAATTCGGGGCCAGTTCACATCTAGCTAGGTACATACTCACAGCTAGGAGATACGATGCGAGGGTAAGGGCCGCCCTGAACATAGCCTTCAATGAGGACTTCTTGACAGAGCTAGGGAAGATGGGACTTACAGTCTCTTACTACGATAGGAGGGAGGAGCCCCCCGAGATCAAGGAGAGTGAAGGTGCTTCAGTACCTTGGGGGGTTGAACAGGCCGTGAAAAGGGTAGGAAAGGTCCCTAACGTCATCTATCATAGGGGAGATTGGGGGAAGGAGCCAATGATAGTCTTGCTAGGAGAAGATGCTGTTAAGCTCGCAGAATTAGTGAGAAGGCTTGCAGAGGTGATCAGGTGATAACTACTAAGAAGGTAGCCCTAGCCGGGCTCCTCTCAGCTCTAGGCGTGGTCATATCCCCCTACCTCTGGTTCCCTTTCTTAGCTTCGAAGGCATACCCGGGGCAGCACATGATAAATGCGATCGCTGGCGTCTTACTGGGACCTTGGTGGGCCTCCCTCATAGCGGTAATAGTGGGGACTATCAGGATAAGCCTAGGAGTTGGGACTATATACGCATACCCCGGCGGAATACCCGGAGCTATCGTCGTTGGGGGCGTAGCTTGGCTCCTAAGGAGGCTTAATTGGAAGCATATTGAGGTTGCCGCCCTATTCGAACCGCTAGGTACCGTCCTGATAGGTGGGACAATCTCCGTTTACATATTCGCTCCAATGCTCGGCCATGTAAAGATGATGTGGGCTCTTATACCGATATGGGGGTGCTGGGCTATTAGCTCAGTGCCAGGATGCGTAATAGGATATTTCGTGCTGCTA
>QMSF01000185.1 GCA_003649565.1 Thermoprotei archaeon
GAGCATAATGACTGAAGCTAGGCCTTTGATTGGTTGGCCGATGCTTAGAAGCTTATTCCCCATAGACATCGTATACTGTAAGGCACCTCTACGAACTCTGAATAAATTCCATGGCACATAATGTACTTCACTCTGAGTTTCCCAACTTCAAGAATGATCCATTGTAGCAGTCACATCGAAGAGTACTATGTAGTATGTGCCTGTAGCATTGCTGAACGTTACAACTACATAGTTGTAGGATCCTTCCTTGTAGGGTGTCTACTTGGAGCCATAAGGAGAGTTCAGACAACGTCTATGTTCCAGCCTCCATACACGGAGGCGTAATGATTGCGCATTGCTTTCTATCGGCTTACACAAGCAAATTAGCTCTGAACATCAGCCTTTTCGCTAACTGGGCAATATTCTTCTCCCTTCTTGAAACATTCTTTAACGAAGTTGAACGCTTAAGGGTATCTTTGCCTAAGATTAAATCTGTTCGAAGCTGAGCAGGAATTAGATGATTTTTCTCCCCCTCTCTCAGCCCTCTAAGTCCAGATCTGAATTATTGAGATGTAAGTAACTCTGCTTCTTCTGCTGCAGCAGAAAATAAGAAATTCCTTTAAGAAAAATTATTTTAAAGATATACTTTAGACTAGCTTATGCTAGGGAAGGGTAAGGCTAACTGCTCTACTAGGTGGGAAGGGGAGTTTGTGAGTACTGTGAAAAAGAAGGGGGATTATCTACTTCCAGATATAAACTAACCCTCTCTTGATCAGCTCTTTTAGTAACCTTGGATTGCTTCTAAGTAGCCTCATGATATGCCATTGGCCGACAACTAGCCTTCCATTGATATAAGCCCACGCTATGCTTGTACCGCACTCTCTAGGGACTTTCTGTAATGCTTCATTAAGGCCCAAGCCCCTCCTATTGTAATGCTCCAGCCTGATATCTATCCCGAACCTTCGGAGGCTCATGCTATCTCACCCTCATCTGAACTGCTAACACTCTACCGACGACCAGACCAGTCTTGCGATCCACTAGATAACCATCACGATTTCTCATAACCTTGCTCATTGAAGTTCCCTCGTCCAGCTCCCAGATCTCATAATACACTTCTCCAACGGCTTCCTCCCTCGGGTCCACCTCCGCTCTCCCGAGCCTTTTAAGCCGAACAGCTTCAATACCTTCCTTAACGTCGATTCCTCAATACCTGAGGCATAGGCTATTCTCCATAATGGAAATTCCAACCCTAGCTCTTTACAGGCTAAGTAGATGGCTACTGCCGTTAGTGTCTGAGGCTTTAGTGAACTCCTAGATCCGCTTAGCTTTGATAACCTGAGTAAAAGCTTTGACCACTATCCTGTCCTTCAGTTCGCTATTGCTTACAAGCCTCGAGCACGCTCTAGGAAGGTAGAGGCTTGGGTCAGCTCTTGGAAGATCTACCAGTATTGCGGCTTCGAGAAGCCTAGCCTTAGCTCTAGGAAATAGTTTGAGAGCCTCATCAAAGCTTAACGGGTACCTAAACTCTCTTGAAGCTTTCAATAATGCTACCGCCTTAAGGGAATATTTAAGAGGAGTATCATCAACCCCCTTCCTAGCCTTCCTGTAAATGGTAAGAGCTCTCTTAATCACATGCCTAGGGATATCGTTACGTCTTAGGTAGGCCCACCCCCGCAGACACCTCGAGGAACGTATGAGGAAGCATAAGAGACGCTAATCCAAGGCATAAAAATGATGCGTTTAAAAATGAAATAGGGATAGATCATCCTAGCCTTCATAGCTGGCGAACTATGCTTTAGGGGGTTCTGAAGAGCATAAACTATGTTAAGATAATAGAGCATCTTTTCAAGGTCTAACTCGGTCGCGTTAGCATACCTATTTTTAGTAAGGAGAGTAGGATTTTCATGTAATCAATAGGATTGATGAGTATTCCTAATATTCTGTATAGAACATATCTAAATGCGATGTAGAGTATAGCTATGATTAGTACGAGAAATATTGCTCTTGCCCCTCTACATCGTTCGATTAAGGTTTGAGGGAGAGCTAGAGCGATGATGAAGGGGAGGATGCAAGCTGAGAATACCTCCACCATTAGCGTTATTGGCGAATACACCATTGGTTTTACGTAGGGGTTATGTTTAATCTCAACTCTTAGCTTCTTTAGTCTTCCCCAAGTAACCTTATCTACAATAACATATACTCTACATGGTGTTATGCCTTGAATCTTATCTGCATCAATTGCTACATGATCCGTAGCTACCCTAACAGCCGCCTTTACCCCCTTATACGCTTCTCGAGCCCATATAATCTTACCCGCCGAATCACACAGCATTATTTTTAACAGAGCATGCTTGTCCCCTATTGTTAAGGGATTAGGCTCCACTGATAGTTCGTAACAAATGAGGAGAGTGCCATTTTCCGGTGGGCAAAAGCTCACACGAAGTCTATCGAGCCCCTCACCTTTGGCTAGCAATCGTGCCTGTGAACCTACATAGAGTGCAATCGCAATTGTGTCCCAAATGCCAATAATAAATAGTAGCAATATCGTTGCAAGTAGAATCCTCGCTTCAGCCTTCATCAGCCTAACCTACAATCAATTTAGACTCACTAATATTTAAACCAATAAACTAAAAATCACTATAATGAATTAGTAGAATTATTCTTCCTCTTCACGCATTTTGATACATTCAGGAATATTCGGATATTCAGATAGTTAGAAAAAGGAGAAGTAAGATTTTAAGGAGTCTCAATTAGAGTAATTACCTTTCACTAGACCGGGTCATCTCTCTTCAGAGGGCATGAGCTTCCACTTCAGCCTTAGGCGATTAGGTTCTATGGTAACTTTAGTCTCAAATCCTAGATGCCTAGGAGAACATCCACTACCATGTGGAGCTCTGAAATGCCTACTTTATTCAGATGAACGTAGCTTAATGAGTAGTAGGTTCTTCTCTTCCACAATTGGTATACGCTTCCCCTCTCTCACGTTCCAACCATAGAAGAATGGAAAGCCTGCCACATTAACGAAGACTCCACCATCTTGTACATAACCCCTAATTATATTGAAACACAGTTTCCTCTTGAAATCTTTTTCTGGATAAACCTCTCCAAAGGGATTTATGATTACAGCAAATTCATTATCTATTTCTTAGATGGAAATTCTCCTAATTTCGTACTTCCTCTTCCCATTAATAGTAATGTTAGAGATGCGCTCTTCCCATGTGTCGATGTTCTTAAACTCCATCC
>QMSF01000186.1 GCA_003649565.1 Thermoprotei archaeon
GTACTCAGGGTTGAACATGATAGAAAAGCAAGAAGAATCAAGGCAACAATAAGAGGAGCGGCACCGCTTGAGATCCTGTAAAGAAGAGACTAAACGTCGAAGATAATTTCTCGACTGGCCAAGATAAGTTGCTAAGCTCCAGGGCTCACGAAGCTTAGCTAGGCAGGATTAGAACCCATAAAGGGGCGGCTCTGCCACCAAGCTTTCCAAGCTGCGCCATGTGGACGTGCATTGTGGCGAAGATGGGTGGTTGTTTATATAATGTCCCCGAACTGATATAGATGGGGTCGCTGTAAAGGGTGATAAACGTGGTTAAGCACTTGTTTTATGGATTTAAGCTGGATGTAAGGAAGTTCAACCCTCTAAGCAAGTGTTGGAAGCTTGAATATCGTATAAACTCCAAGAGTGGCAAAATCCCAAAGCCTATTATCAAAACGAAGCCTATGGGGGCGACTAACTGATGATTAGAGAAAGAGAAACTGAGTTTACGACAAGTTTTTGGGAAAAACTAAGTCATTACCTTAAGACATATACCGTTAATGGTCGCAGGTTAAAAGCTAAAGAACCTAACAGCGTGGTTCTTAAAGGGAAGATACCAGACATAGTAGTTGTTGATGAAAAGGAGGTTCCTCAGCTCATCATAGAGACTAAGGGAAAGGTAGAAGATAGACCTGCTGAGGAACTCCTAAATCCCCTAGCACCAGCTCCGATAGCTCAGGCGGTATGCTATGCCGCGCTTGCTGTTGAAGTTTACAACTTGGATAGAACTCCGTTGTTTGCTACAGCTAATAGGGATTCGCTCATATTGTTTAAGGGTATTGAGAAGAAAGAGTTGAATAAGATAGTGGATGTGGACGCTTGTCTACAGCCTAAAAGGTCACCTGAAGATTGGGTTAAAGCATTAAAGCCCGGTGGACTCGAGATTCTGCTTCAAAACCATATAATTGAGAGGATAGAGTTTCCGTTAAAGGATGAAAGTCTGAAGAAGTTGTTTGAGTATGTTGGGAAATGGCTAGCTGAGACAACCATTCCTCTAACAATGTTTTATAAAGTGTTTGTAAGCCAGCTTAGAAGTTGTATAGAGAGCTTACATGAATATGTTAGGGATGCTGTTAAGACGAGGATTTTGAGCGATAGAGACTACTTCGTGAAGTTATACACTAAGGCTAAAGAAATGGGGTATCCTCTTGGTCTGCTTAGTAAAGGTCTGCTAGCCATAAGATGTCCAAGTCATTCCAAGAAGATAGGGGAATATCTAAAGGAGCGTCTCGAGAAGGAAATTAATAAGGTTAGAGCGCTAACCCCCGAGAAAGCTTTCGAAATACTCTCAAGTATATCAAGAAAGAGTATATCTGAGCTGTGTGCCGAAGCCGAAGAAGCTAAGGGTATAAACATATTCTCCATGCCTATTTGTCGTGAAGCAAAGAGAGTTGAAGATCTTCTTTCCTTCGATAATCTCACAAAGATGATGGCATATGTCTTGGCGAATAAGATATTAGCTTATAAGATATTAGAGCTTCATTACGGAGAACACTTACCATCACTAAAGCCAGTACGTTATGGAGAAAAAATCAAAGTAAATGATCAGGAATTCTACTTAGGATCGCCCAACGACTTACTAGATTACTTGAATTACGTATTCAATTACTCCTCCACAAAACTTGAGAAAATACTCGGGATCAAGGACTTTTCACCAATATTTAGAGCAGGACTCTATGACGAAGTAATACTTAGTGGTGCAGAATCAATTAATAGAGTCAACGCTATCATAGATCTACTAGACGGCTGGAAGCGCGAGCTAAGATATTTGCCTGGTATAATAGGTTATGTGTATGAAGGGCTGCTACCGCCTAGAGAGCGTCATCAGTTGGGACAGTTTTATACGCCTCCAGCCATAGCTAGGCTAATTGCTAAGTGGGCAATTAGATCGGCTAGAGATGAAATTCTTGATGCAGGTTGTGGATCTGGTACATTTCTTATAGAAGCCTACAAGAGAATTCTAATGCTTAAGTTCAACAAGGATTATGACACAGGCCAATATCCATCATGTACGGAGAAATATAACGAGCACCAAGAGATATTGAACCAGCTTTACGGCGTTGACATCAACGCATTTGCGTCTCACCTTACAAGCATACATTTGATGTTGATGGAGCCTAGATGTCCCATATCGAAGCTTAACGTCGAGACAAGAGACTATTTCGCATTAAACAAGGGCTCGCTGGCTTTCGGCGATGTGATTAAGGGATTTAAAGCGATAGTAGGCAATCCACCTTACACACGATGGGTTGAGATACCTGATGAGACTAAGGACAAGATACTCCAGATGTTAAAAGATGAGCTATCAAATTATGATTTGAAGGCTGACCTTAGGAGAGGTAGAGAGCCGGGGATTTATGTCTATTGGATAATGCATGCCGCTAAGAACCTCCTTGAGGAAAACGGTAGGATAGGCATGATCATATCTAACATGTGGCTTCAAACAGACTATGGTATAGACTTCGGTAGATATCTCCTAGACAATTTCAAGATAACGGCGTTAATAGACTTATCCTTCAGGCTTTTTGAAGCTTTAATATCCACTGTCATAATACTCGCCGAGAAGGAATCCGATAAGAATGCACGTGATAACAACATTGTGACATTGATAAGGGTACCGCCAAAGATTAAAGGCGAAGAATTAGACCTGGAGAAAACAGGAAAAATCTTAGACGAAGCATTACGCGCCATTGAAGCCTCTATAAGAGGTGACGGCTCCATAGACATCGAATCCCTAACTAAATGTCGGAAAGAGTATGGGATACAATTTGTACAATTAAAGCAGGGCGATATGCCTAGAGATAGAAAGTTGATAAGCCTATTCTTTACAAGGATAGAAGATCTTCTAGAAGAACTTGAAAGGCATCCTCTAATGATAAAGTTAGGTGAGTGGTTTGAGCCCAGCAGGGGTAACAGCGTATGGTCTATATGGGCTTTAAGCCATGGAAGAAGACCTGATTTAGGCGCCAAGAGCTTCTTCTACTTTAATAAGGAGAAAATTAGCCAGTGGGAAAGAAAAGTGTCTGGATTTAGCGAAGCTGTGAACCCTTACTTTATACCAGCTATCACGAGGTCTCAATATATCAAAACATTCACATTTACTGAAGACGATTGGAAAGCAATTGAGAAAAACAATCAAAATGCATATATCTTCATATGCCATGGATATAAA
>QMSF01000187.1 GCA_003649565.1 Thermoprotei archaeon
AATCTCTTGCCTGAGGCTTCAAGCTCTTTGACGGTCCTCAAAACCTTGATAATTGCGGCATCGTTTTTATCAAGATTCAACCCGAACTTTCTAGCTTTATATGTTATGGCCGCTCGACCTGAAAGCTCTGATACGGCTATGAACCTTTCATTGCCCACTACTGTTGGGTCTATGTGTTCATAGGCTCTCGGCTCCTTCATCACGCCATCGCTATGCGCTCCAGCCTTATGAGTGAAGGCATATTGCCCTGTATATGGCTGATAGGGATTTGGCTCTATGCCGGCTAAGTCGTATACGAATGTAGAGATGCTCTTTAATCCCTGAAGACCGTTTATGCTTGACCTCAAAGCCTTGTACCCCATTTTAATCTCTAAGGCCGGGATTATTTGGCATAGATCGGCATTACCACATCTTTCTCCTATGCCATTAATGGTTCCTTGGACGTGCACTGCTCCTGCCACAACGGCCATTAAGCTATTAGCGACGGCTAATCCAGAATCATTGTGACAGTGAACTCCTATGCAATCACCGAACTTCTCACACATTCTCTTTGTTATTTCGTAAAATTCATGGGTTAGCGTCCCACCATTGGTATCACATAGAACAAGCCTCTCAGCTCCAGCCTCTCTAGCTACTTCAAGCACCTTGATAGCGTATTCTGGATCCTCCTTATAACCATCGTAGAAATGCTCAGCGTCAAAGATTACCTTTATGCCGTGGCTTTTCAAGTAGCTTATTGAGTCATATATCATGTCGAGGTTCTCTTGTAACTTGGCTTTTAAGACCTCTCTAACGTGAAGAGTCCAGGCCTTACCGAAGATTGTTGCATACTCGACGTCGCATTTGATTATGGTATTGAGGTTCTCATCATCATCAGGTTTAAGGCCTTTTCTTCTAGTGCTCCCAAAGGCTGTTATCTTGGCTTGTCTCAAGTGATAGTCCTTTATCGCCTTAAAGTATTCTTCGTCTTTTGGGTTGGATGATGGCCAGCCACCCTCGATAAATGGAATGCCGAACTCGTCGAGCTTTAACGTCAAGCTTATCTTGTCTTGAAGTGAGAAGCTTACACCCATTCCTTGAGCGCCATCTCTAAGAGTTGTGTCGTAGATCTCAATGAACCTTGATTTGGCGACCACCCATATCTAAGCCCTCCACCAAGCCTTAGACTCACTTCACTGAAAGCTAATAAGCTTTTTGTGTTTAAACCTCCTGCAAGACGACGTAAAAGTTAAAATTTCCAGTTGAAATGTTATTCTACGCTGTCGTCTATGGAGGAAGAAGGCGAAAGTCATAAAGGTTTATTGAAGAAATTTATCCTACGCTTCAAGTGCCTTCTCATAGGTATGCCATTAAAGTGCAGGCTAAATAATGTTAGCATCAAGAAGATGATAATGATCAGCGGCGCAGCTGAGATCTATAGGCGATACTTCGTCATGAACATGTTCGACGGCGCTTTAGCTGCTCTAGGCGTAATAATGGGTATGTGGGTTTCAGGTATTGGAGACCCGAGAATCGTTGTTAGAACCGTTCTTGCAGCTGGCTTCGCAATGTTCTTCTCAGGAGCTTTAGGAGCTTATCTAACAGAAAAGGCTGAGAGAGAAAGAAAAATTCGAGAGCTTGAGGAAACAATGTTTCAAGACATGAAGGGCTCTCTCTTTGAAAGATCTTCTAGGCTCGCAACGTTCTTAGTATCAGTAGTTGACGGCATTTCACCATTAATAGCATGCATAATACTGGCACTACCGTTTATGGTCTCCCCGATGTTTGAGCTCAGCTTTACAGCAACAGCATCAATAGCTTTAGGTCTAGGAATAGCAACACTAGGAGCACTAGGCTTCTTCCTTAGTAGGATAGCCCGTGAGAGACCTATTGGATACCCGTTGTTCATGATACTTGCAGGTCTCGCATCCGCAATAGTTATAGTCTTATTAGGAGCATATGTATAGCCAGGTGCCCATATGTCGATTTCAATAAGGAAATTGCTTATAGATGCTTTAAAGCCTAGAGAAATACCAATAACCGAGTTATCTAAGGCCATATGCTCGGCAAGAGGAGTAGAGGAAGTAGATATAGTTGTAACTGAGGTTGATGCTAGAACTGAAACGGTTAAAATAACGATAACAGGAACCGACATAGATTTCGATGAGATATCAAAAATCATAACTGAGAACAGCGCAGCAATAAGAAGTGTGGATCAGGTAACCGTTTCTAAGGCTCAAAGGTGAATTGACAAGTATTTTTCACCTGACTATAAATATATCAGCACATGCATAGACTTTCGACGGAGCCACTGATCTTATTATTCTGCTTGAAGTTATAGACCACTCTACTCCCAATTCGTCGAATATTCGCGACACCCTATTCTCCAGATGCTTCTTTATATCTGTTTTTGGATGGGCGACGTCGTAATAATGAATGTATCCTTCAGCTTTTAGAGTCTCAACGGCTTTTGCCAAGTAGTTGATAGCGTGTTCAGGTGATGGCATTAGAACCCTATTAGCAATATGCTTAAGATTGTGAGACTCTATGACTTGAGCTGCATCGCCTAACAGCGGTATGACTTTATCTTCAACGTGGTTTAGCTTTACGTTCTCGATCATTAACCTATAGGCGTCAGGGTTTATGTCTATGGAATACACCTTGACAGTTGGAACCCTCTTTGCTATGACTATAGAGAAAGGACCAACACCAGCAAACATGTTAACTATAACTTCACCTGGCTTAACCATACTTGCTATCCTGGATCTCTCATATTGAAGCCTAGATGTGAAGAAAACCTTTGAAATATCGACTTTAAACACGCAGCCGCCTTCTCTATGTATTGTCTCAAGCCCTCCATTGCCAGCTAGTATCTCATAGCTATGAACTCTATTAGGATCCCTCGCAGGTGACGTTCTCCTAACGATAAGTCTAATTCTCGGCTTCAAGTGGCTTAAGAGGGCTTCGGCAAGCTTAAACCTATAGTCTTCTAATTCCCTGGGCAGATTGACTATCGCTATATCTCCTATGACTTCAAAGCCTTTAGGCACATACTTAATGAACTCAGCTGGCACTATACCCTCAGCCAGCTTTCTTAGCATACTGCCTCTAGACATGCTTGAGATCTTAGCCTCCAGCCTTGGCTGGATACGGCACGCTTAAAGCTCTCTCAACAACCGGCCTGTGAATGCTATTATATGAACAGAAAGGTCTTATAGTTCC
>QMSF01000188.1 GCA_003649565.1 Thermoprotei archaeon
CTTAAACGTCAACGTCACGTAAGTAGGCTCATTAGGAGCTTTGGAAGGATCAACAGTCCATTCAAATGCATCTTCAGGGGGCTCAGCATAGGGATCATCAAGAGGTCCGCATTCTATTGATCTACCCCACAAGTTTTGATCTATGCTATACGGCTTATCTTTTATTGGAATTGGTATTCCCTTTTCCTTTGCATATGCTATTTCTCTATCCCTACTTAACTCCCATTCCCTAACAGGAGCTATAATCTTAAGATGAGGAGCCAGCGATTTCACCGTAATCTCTATCCTAACTTGATCATTCCCCCCTGCCAGTACATCCATGAGCTACAGCATCAGCTCCCTCCTTTAAGGCTATTTCAACAAGCTTTTCAGCTATAAGCGGTCTAGAGAGAGCACTATGGAGAGGATATTTCCCCTCATATAGCGCATTAGCTTTTATAGCGCGTGCAACATACCTCTCAACGAATTCGTCTATAGCATTTATGGAGTAATGCTTATAGACACCCAAAGCCTTAGCCTTTTCCTCAATAGCCCTCAAATTCTCCAGCTGCCCAATATCCAATGTAACAGTTATCACTTCAGCATCATACCTCTCCTGAAGCCACTTGATGGCAACTGAAGTATCAAGCCCCCCTGAATATGCTAGTACAACTCTCATAGCTCTCTACACCTAGCTAAGGGTAAAAAGTAGCTTAAAGATAACTTATATAAACGTTTCTTTCATCTAAGACTTCCTCGAATACAAAGTCGACGGCTCTGAGGATTCCTCAAAGAAAACACTCATGAAACATTAAAATATAGCTGAGAATAAAATCCTTCTATTTGGTGACGAATATGAAGGGTTGTCACGTCGTCGTGCTAATAACATTCCCTTCAAGAGAGGAAGCCTATAAAATCTCAAAGAAGCTCATTGAGGATGGATTAACTGCCTGCGTAAATGTAATTGAGAAAGTTAGATCTTTCTTCATATTTGAAGGCAAATTTGAAGAGTGCGATGAAGCTTTAGCGGTGATTAAGACAAAAATCGATGTCTTACAAAAGCTCATAGATGCTGTGAGATCCATGCATTCATACAGCGTCCCTGAGATAATAGCAATTCCAATAATAGCTGGCTACGAAGGATACCTCAATTGGGTTGATGAAAGCGTAAAGGTGTAGATACTTGTCAATTAAGGGGGTAATAGTTGATCTAGATGGCTGCGTCTACGTCGGCAATAAACCCATAAGTAGTGTATCCGAGGCGCTTAAAGAACTCAGGTCAAGAGGGATGAGAATATTATTCTTTACAAACAATGCCACTAAGACTCCAGAAGAATACCTCGAAAAGCTCATGAGCATGGGCATTGAAGCTTCACTAAATGAAATCATTACTTCAAGTATTATAGCAGCATCGTATATCAAAAGAGTTTATGGACCGTCGAGAATCTATGTTGTCGGCACCAAGGCTCTAGAGGAGGTTATTAAATCCTATGGTCATGAGATCGTCGACTCAAATTCTAATGTAGTAGTTGTGGGCTTAGACTTTGACTTTAATTATCAAAAGCTATCAAAGGCTTCTAGAGAGATAAGGCGTGGGGCAATCTTCATAGCGACTAATGCTGATGCGACAATACCTGTAGAGAATGACGTCTTACCAGGGGCAGGCTCAATAGTCAAAGCAATTGAGGTTGCATCAGGAGTAAAACCAATTATTGTTGGGAAGCCCTCAAGGATAGCGCTTAAAGAAGCCCTGCTCAGATTACAGCTCAAACCTGAGGAAGTCTTAGTGGTTGGAGATAGACCTGAAACAGACGTCAAAATGGGTAAGAGGCTTAAATGCAAAACAGCTTTGGTGTTAACGGGCGTAACGAAAGAAGGAGATGTAGAAACTTTATCTGAAAAATTAAAGCCTGACTTCGTCATTAAGAGCCTAAGGGACTTGCCACCTCTCCTCGATGCGTTTCGTTAATCATTATCTCTTAGATGTACTAACGCCTATCTCGTAGACATAGATCTTATGGTCACACCAGTAATCCTTAACATTTTCAACGTGTATTGGCTTCCAACCTGGAACCTCAAAATCATGAGACACCACTCTGGCTCCAGCTTTAAGCTCTCTTTCAAGCTTTGGCTTGAGCTTCTCATTAACACTTGTGAGCAAGTATAGTGTTACAACGCTTGCCTCGCTTATATCAACTTGAAAGAAATCACCATTAATTACTTTGACCCTACCTTCAAGGCCATCAACCTTAACCTTCTTCAATATTTGCTCATAGAGGTCCTTTCTAATCTCAACGCCAACAGCCTTAGCTCCAAATTCCTTTGCAGCCATAATAACTATTCTACCGTCGCCAGCACCTAAATCATACACGACATCATTAGGTCCTACCTTAGCTAGCTCTAGCATTCTACGAGCGACATGCTCTGGAGTCGATACAAAGGGGACATCAACCATTCTAAGCCCCTCTCTTAACGACTAATACTCACCTAAATTTATTTTGTTTTTTCCTTTTTCTCAGCAGCGCATCGTAAACTGATGACTTCTCCTCGTCGCCTGAAAGAAGGAACAAAGTTAAAAGTAAGTTCTGTAACTCCTCTTTGAGGGTTGTAAGTTGATGTATCAACCTGATCGAGCCTTCCTTAAGAGCTTGACAGATTGGGTCGAAAGTCAGAAGAAAGCTCTCGAAGGAGCTAAAGAAGCATTAAAAGATCTAGAGCAAGCCGACAGGCTAATGTTGATATTAGCATCGAGAAATGCTTGCTATCACATAGCTAGGACAATAAGAGGTTTTGATAGCTGGCTCCAAAACCCAATGGTAATAGGGCTCATGCCCATGGAAATGGCTAAAGAGGTTCAAAAGAAGCTCTACGAGATAATGTTCATGCTCATGGAATTCGACATAAAACACACAAGCGAATTCGTAGAACTGCTGTCAAAGATGATAGAGGAAGGAAAGCTGCCAAAGATACTATTCGAAAGACCAGAAAGGAAAGAGGAGGCTAGAAGGCTACCATATATGTTCTGAAAATCTAAAGGCTCTTGAGACACTCGCTAAACGCGTAGACCTGATCTGGCACGTCATATATTGGAAGACCCACCACAATGGATACTCTGTACTTCTGAAGCTTCCTTATCTTCTCTACAACTTCTCTTTTAGTTCCATAAATGCTCAGCCTTGAAACGGCTTTAGAC
>QMSF01000189.1 GCA_003649565.1 Thermoprotei archaeon
ATACATCACTATTTGTCAGCGAGGGGGCCTTTAGCCTTACATCATCCCGAGATAACTTTTGCTAGCTAAGCGAATAACCTTAACGCTTACTGGAGTCAACCTTTAATTCTCATTTTGAAGTCATTACTCTCGGTGAGAAGGATGGAAGTACTAGAGGCCATTAAGACTAGGAGGAGCATTAGGAGGTTTAAGAAGGATAAAGTTCCACCAAGCCTTATTAGGGAAATTTTAGATGCAGGGCGATGGGCTCCTTCAGCTAGAAATAGTCAGCCTTGGAAGTTCATAGTAATAGTTGATGAGGAGCTTAAAAGGAAGGTGGCTGAGGCAACGACGGCTGGCAAGTTCCTTGCTAATGCACCAATAGGCATAGCAGTAGCTGTGAATCCTAAGCTTACCAGGCATCCAGTTGAAGACGGAGCTAATGCCACAATGAACATACTCCTAGCTGCTCATGCATTAGGCTTAGGTGCCTGTTGGATTGGAAGCTATGGATCAGTATATGAAGAAGAGGTGAAGCAGCTTCTCGATATACCAAGAGACTGGATTCTACTCTCAATAATAGCTTTAGGTTATCCAGATGAAAAGCCTTCATCAAGCAGAGTTGAGCTAAAAGAGCTACTCTACGTTAATAAGTTTGGCTCAAAAGAGGGGCTAAAGGAGGTAGCCGACTTAGATCCATAAGGCATAACGCTTCTCTAACCGTTAATTCTTTAAGCTATTGAAGAAACATAGTGTAAGTATAATTAAAGTTGACTCTAGGTTCTTCAGTGTTAGGTAAGAATTCGTATAAAGAGTTTTACTTGTAGGCTTGTACCTCAAAGTCTTTCATCTAGGTTATAGCTACTACATATTAGAATATAGTGAAAATCTTATAAGTAGAGTTCCGTTTAGTAGCTACGTGTTTCTTTGAGGTGATGGATGATGCCCAAAATAGAGGAGCTAGTAAGCGAGTTAGGATCAAAGGAGATATCGACACTAGATGATCTCAAAGAGGTTTACGCTAAGACGTATGCTTTTAAGACTGTTGTGCTAACAGGTAAAACTCATCAAATATCAATGCCAGATGAGATATTCTCAATGCTACAGGAGCTTACTAAGAGGCTTAAGAAGATAGGCGTGAAGGGTAAAATCAACGTTAACGATCTAACTACGCTACTAGTGCTCATGGGATACTCAAAGATCAACAAGATACTTCAAGAGGCTAGCGTAGAGCAATAACGAGAAAGCTAAAGCTTTATTCTTAGCCTTCTGCCATAAAGGCCTTTGATTAGCGCTTCTTTACCGTTTACCTTAACTTCAATTTTCTTCTTGGATGGTCTTGATGGAAGCTTCCTTATAGCTTCAGGTATGGGTTTTACAACTATCTTGTCTGCATATCGAGACCAGAGATCCCTGAAGCGCTTCATTTTCTTTCGTGATCTCACGATTTCACGAAGCAAATCTATTTCATTTGTTGTTGCATAGCCCATCTCGATTAATTTGAGCACTTCTCTTGAGACGTAGGTCTCCCATCCTTTATACTCAAGTGATTTATCGAATTTAGAGGCATGTGTATAGTACTGATTTACAAAGCGCCATATGTCATGTAGAGATGCTCCTTGGACATACTCATCAGCTATTGCTCTGAAGACCATTTTATTGATGTTCTTTGGGGGCCTGTAAACCTTGACGTCTATGCTTGTTGTGAAGTGCGTCTTGCCCTCTCCTAGGTGCTCAAGAATTATTTTTCGTAGCTTTTCCAAGACCTCTGTCGGGGCATCACATAGCTTTAGGGTCTCAATGAGCTCTACCTTGTCTTTCTCGTTAGGCATACTTTATGACCGCCTCTTTAACAGCTTCAGCTACTCTCTGAGCATCTTCCTCACTCATTCCATGGTGTACTGGCAAGGAGAGAAGCCTTCTTGAGAGGTCTTCGGTTACTGGTAGTAGACCTTCTCTCGTATTTAGAAGCTTTTTGTATAATGGCGTGAGATGTATGGGTGTCTTGTAGTATATGGTTGCACCTATACCCATAGAGTTAAGGTATTTTTTGACCTCATCTCTAAGAGTATGGCTTTCAAACTTTATAGTGTAAAGGTACCAGTTATGAGTATATCCTTCAGGTTCTATGGGTAATTCGATTTGTTTGACATTATTGAGTATATCTGTTAATATCTTGGCGTTTCGCCTTCTGATCTCTAGGAACTTTGGTAGCTTTTTCAGTTGGACTCTTCCTATTGCTGCTTCTATTTCAGGCATTCTATAGTTTCCTCCGATTCTGGTAGCTAGGAGCTCGCCATTAACCCATTCTTGACCGTGGGTTCTGATGGATCTTAATGTGCTCGCTAAATAATCGTTATTAGTGGTTACCATGCCCCCTTCACCTGTCGTCATAACCTTACTTGGATAAAAGCTGAAGCACCCCATAATCCCTATAGAGCCTGCACGTCTACCCTTGAGCTCTGATCCATGTGCTTGAGCTGCATCTTCTATCACTGATATCCCATGTTTATCGGCAATAGACATTATGGAGTCCATGTCCGCCATTAGGCCATAGAGATGAACTGGTATTATGGCTTTAGTTCTCTCCGTGATCTTTCTCTCTAGATCCTTTGGATCCATTGTGTAGGTTTTGGGATCCACATCGACGAATACAGGTTTAGCTCCCGCTAAGACTACTACATTTGCAGTTGCAACAAAGGTTAATGAGGGAACAAGCACTTCATCTCCAGGTCCTACTCCAAGAGCCATTAACGATAAGTGCAAGGCCGCTGTTCCAGAATTGACCGCTATAGCGTTTTTAACACCTACAAACAATGCAAATTCCCTCTCGAATAGCCTTACATTGGAGCCTCCTTCAGGTAGAGATGCCGTTAGAGAGCCTTGCTTCAAGACCTTTATCACTTCGCTTATTTCTTCTTCGTCTAGAATAGGCTTGTTTATCGGTATATCCATCTTTACACCTCAAAAACGGCTCTTAGTTATCCTTAAAGCTCGAGTAGTTTAAGCTTTCAATTCAATAAACCGAGAGATGTTAATAAAGTGGTCTTTTTCACCCTTTAGCTCAGCTATAGCATTCAGGAGGATGCCGAATGGTTAAGAGGGTATCGGTTGTAGCTGTTGGATCTCCTGTTCATCCATCAATGCAGCGAGTCGCCATACTTGAAAGGCTTGTAAATA
>QMSF01000190.1 GCA_003649565.1 Thermoprotei archaeon
GACTTGCCCTGCATGTGACCTTAAAGCATTCTTTAGAGGAGTGTGTCCTAAGTGCGGCGAGAGCGACTTTGACTTCATTTCTGGTAGCGAGCTAGTAATAAAGTCCATTAGAATAGAGACATAAAGTGCATGGAGTGCCGTTAAACCAGTCTGCTATTACGCGTGAAAAAGGTTTAAATCTCTAAAGCTGGTAATGATGGTTAACTTAAGGCTTCTTTAATAACGCCACGGGGGAATAAGTGTTGATTGAAATTAGATGGCATGGTAGAGGCGGACAAGGAGCTGTCACTGCAGCTGAGCTGTTGGCATCAGCAGCCATCATGGAAGGCAAGTGGGCACAGGCATTCCCTAGCTTTGGAGCGGAGAGGCGAGGGGCACCTGTTCAGGCTTATACGAGAATTGATGATAAGCCAATATACGATAGGTCTTTCATTTACGAGCCTGACGTTGTTGTTGTGCTGGATCAAAGCTTGCTTGAAGGAGATGAAGCTCATAACGTGATGTCTGGCCTTAAACCCAATGGTAAGCTCATAGTTAATACGAATCAAGAGCCACGAGAGATTGCCAAGAAGTTGGGATATAAGGGTGAGATTGTTGTAGTAGATGCTACCAGTATAGCCATAGAGCTTATTGGTAGACCTATAGTTAATACAGCTATGCTTGGGGCTGTTGTAAAGGCAGTCAAGGTTGTTGAACTAACAAGCATACTCAAGGTTTTAGAGAAGAGGTTTAGCAAGTCTATGGTTGATAGAAATGCTAAAGCCATAATGAGCGCCTTTGAAAAAGCTGTTGTGGGGGTTGTAGAGGGTTGACAGAGCTCAAGAAATGGTACGAGTTACCAATTGGCTGTAGCAACATGGAGCCAGGCTCAAGTCTCAATAATATAACAGCTGGCTGGAGGATATTCATGCCTGAAATAGATAGAAGTAAGTGCACTAAGTGTCGATTGTGCTGGATCTTCTGTCCCGAGGGTGCTATGGAGCTAGATGAAGAGGGCTTTACGAAGGTTAACTACATGTACTGTAAGGGTTGTGGTATATGTGCTAATGAGTGTCCTTCAAAGGCAATAACAATGAAGAGAGTGGAGGTGTAAGTTTGACTCATAGGCTTGCTTTATCAACAAATTATGCAGTAGCATACGCGGTCAAGAACTGCGACGTTGATGTCATAGCAGCCTACCCAATTACACCACAGACATCGGTCGTCGAGAAGCTGTCTGAGTTTGTTGCTGATGGAGAGCTTGATGCAGAGTTTATACCCGTTGAAAGTGAGCACTCAGCTTTAAGCGCTGTTATAGGTGCTTCAGCCGCTGGAGCTAGGGTGTTTACAGCTACTGCCTCTCAAGGATTGGCGTTAATGCACGAAGTCTTATTCATTGCATCAGGCATGAGGCTACCAATAGTGATGAGCATTGCTAATAGAACGCTCTCTATGCCCTTAAACATACATAACGATCATCAAGACATGATGTCCTCAAGAGATTGCGGATGGATTCAGATATACGTTTCTTCCGCTCAAGAGGCTCATGATACAATAATACAATCCTATAAATTAGCAGAGAGAACCGACATATTGCTTCCAGTCTGTGTATGCTATGACGGCTATGTTCTAAGCCACACATACGAGCCTGTAGATGTTAGAGAGAAGAACGAAGTGCTGGAGTACGTGCCTAGAGTTAATAGGCCTCATGTCTTGGATCCCGATAAACCCATAACGATGGGAGTTATGGCATTGCCAAACTATACGTACGAGTTCAAGTATCAGCTCGTTGATGCATTAACCAGAGTGCCAAAGGCATTAGAAGAGGTCGATAAAGAGTTTGATAAGAGGTTTGGCGTGAGTTATGGGCTTTACGAGGAATATATGACCGAGGATGCTGAAGTGCTATTAATTGCTTTAGGTGCTGTAGCTAGCACAGCTAAAGTCGCAATTGATAAACTTCGAGAGAAAGGAGTGAAGGCTGGATTGTTTAGACCAAGGCTCTACAGACCAATACCAGTCGATTTATGGAGGAAAATTCTCGAGAAAGCCAAGGCCTTAGCGATAGTTGATAGAGCCATAGCATTCGGAGGAGTTGGCGGACCCTTATTCACTGATATAGCAGCAATATTCGCCAATGACAGGGATAAACCATTAATGATGAACTTCATCGCTGGAATAGGCGGTAGAGATGTGACGGTCAACGACTTGATTGACATGGTAAACATAGCGTTTAAAGCCCTTGAGAAAGGGCGTGTCGAAAAGCCATGCATATATTATGGTGTTAGAGGTGTGGATTATGGAGGCTATTGAATTTAAGAAAATACGCGATCTACCGAGAGCTGAGTACTTCGCTTCGGGTCATAGGTTATGCCAGGGATGTCCAGAAGCCATCATAGCTAAGCTTGTAACTAAGGTCTTAGGGCCCGATGTTATAGTTGTTACCCCCACTGGTTGTCTCGAGGTAAGCACATCAGTTTATCCTGAGACAGCTTGGAAAGTCCCATGGATTCACGTTGCATTTGAAAATGCAGCTGCTGTCGCTAGTGGTGTTGAAGCAGCCATAAAGGCCTTAAAGAGAAAGGGCATAAAGTTCAAGGATAAGAAGATTCATGTCGTCGCATTAGCAGGTGATGGAGGAACTGCCGATATAGGCCTACAGGCCTTAAGCGGCGCATTAGAGAGAGGCCACGACTTCGTTTATATATGTATGGACAATGAGGCTTACATGAACACTGGCATTCAGCGTAGTGGCGCTACGCCATTTAAAGCTTGGACGACGACAACGCCTGTCGGCGCTAAGTGGAGAGGAAAGCTTCAAGTCAAAAAGGATCTTGCAGCGATAGCCGCAGCTCACAAGATACCCTATGTCGCCGTAGCGAGCATTTCCCATCCAGCAGACTTCGCCTCTAAGATTAAGAAGGCTGCAGAAATTGAAGGGCCTGCCTATATACATGTCCAAGCGCCATGCCCTACTGGTTGGAGATTTGATTCCAGCAAGACCATCGAAGTCGCTAGGCTCGGCGTTTTAACAGGAATGTGGATTCTCTATGAAATTGAGAGAGGGGAATTTAGAGTAACTATACCCGTGCCTCAGAGAAGACCTGTAGAAGACTACCTATTGATGCAGGGTAGATTCAGGCATCTAACAAAAGAAGAGATAGCTGAAATTCAGA
>QMSF01000191.1 GCA_003649565.1 Thermoprotei archaeon
CTATGAGGTCAAGTGCGGGAACATAGGCATAAACATAGGCATAGTGGCTCCTATGGCGTTCTTCCCGTTCGGAGGTATGAGGGACTCCTTCTTCGGAGACAGGCATGGGCAGGGTAGGGATGCGATAGAGTTCTTCACGGAGAGGAAGGTCGTCATAACAAGGTGGTGGTGATGCTAAACACCGCCAGCGGCCTCATAGAGTACTACAGGAAGTGTGAGGATAGGATAAAGAGTTTTTACGAAACTCTGGCAGAGGACGAAAGGTGCGCCGCGAACAGGGAGTTTTTCAAGTCTATGGCCGAGGGAAACGAGAAGCACAAGAAGGAGGTTCTCAGGGCATACTATGAGGTCATAACGGATGCCATAGAGGCGTGCTACATAAGACCGCTGGACGAGACGAAGTACGAGGTCGACGTGGAGATAACTCCTGACATGACGTATGAGGACTTAATCAAAAAGGCTGTAGAGGTCGAGGAGAAGAGTAGGGACTTCTGCGCAGAAGCGTACAGATGCACGTCCGGTCTTCTCGCAGACGTATCCGTGGCGTTTAGGAGGGTCTCTAAATGGAAGGCCAAGAGGGTTGATGAGCTTAAAGAAATCTTAAGCAAAGTTGGGAAGTGAGGCTCTATGGTCGTAATAAAGTACAGGTGCAAGCGCTGTGGGTACACATGGACCTACAGGGGCGAGCCTAAGTACGAGCTGATGCCGTGTCCTATATGTTGCCTGAACAAGGATGTTGAAATAGTGGAGAAAAAAGAAGAAAAATAGCCCCCCACTTTTTACTCTCACCTCCTTTTTCGGAACGCTTAATTTAATCCCCTGAAATCTTGTTAGTGGGTATCTTCATGAGCGTTCAGCTGGTCAGGCTGGGAAAATATGTCTGGGAGATACCGAAAACCTACAACCCCAACATGCTAGTTCCAGGCAGGGTCTTCGCAGATGAAGTTCTGTTGAGAAAGATGAGGCAGGACCTCACGCTGGTGCAGTGTGCCAACGTGGCCCAGCTTCCTGGGATAGTCAAGTACTCCATAACGCTTCCGGACGGCCACCAGGGATACGGGTTCCCGATAGGAGGCGTAGCGGCCTTCGACATGGACGAGGGTGTGATATCGCCCGGTGGAGTTGGCTACGACATAAACTGCGGTGTGAGGCTGATCCGCAGCGACCTGACGTACGAGGATGTCAAGCCCTACCTGGACAAGCTTATATCCAGGATATTCCAGCTCGTCCCCTGCGGCGTGGGTGCGAGGGGTAAGCTGAGGCTCTCGATAAGCGAGCTTGAGAGGGCTGTGGAGGAGGGTGTTCCATGGGCAATAGACAGAGGATACGGGTGGCCTGAGGACACGAAGCACATGGAGGAGGGCGGCGTCATGGAGGAGGCAGACGCCGACAAGGTTTCCAGGACGGCCAAGCAGAGGGGTGCAGCCCAGCTGGGTACGTTGGGGGCCGGAAACCACTTCCTGGAGATAGCGAAGGTTGAGGAGATATACGACGAGAGGTACGCCAAGGCGTTCGGGATAACCGAGCCCGGCCAGGTGGTCATATGGGTCCACACGGGCTCCAGGGGCTTCGGACACCAGGTTGCCTCGGACTACATAAGGGTGATGGAGCGGGCTGTCAGGAAGTACGGCATAAGGATACCGGACAGGGAGCTCGTCTGCGCGCCGTTCAAGAGTAGGGAGGCTGAGGACTACTTCAAGGCGATGTGCTGCGCCATGAACTTCGGCTTTCTCAACAGGCACATAATCATGCACTGGGTCCGCCAGGCGTTCGGGGAGGTCCTGAAGAAGCCCGCCGACGAGCTGGGCCTGGAGCTTGTGTACGGTATGACGCACAACACAGCCAAGATAGAGGAGCACGTCGTGGACGGGAAGAGGATGCGCCTCGTCGTCCACAGGAAAGGTGCGTCCAGAGCCTTCGGACCGGGGAGGAGGGAGCTCCCGGCAGACTACAGGTCCCTCGGCCAGCCAGTCCTTCTGGTCGGGACGATGGGAACCGCCAGCTACCTGCTTGTAGGTACGGAGAAGAGCGAGGAGATAACGTTCGCCAGTACAGCCCACGGGGCAGGCAGAGTTCTCTCGAGGGCGGCTGCCAAGCGGAGGTTCAGAGCCTCTGAGGTGATTGAGGCGCTTAGGAGGAGGGGTATAATCGTCAGGGCTGCGAGCAGGGTTGTCGTGTCCGAGGAGACTCCTGAGAGCTACAAGGACATACATCGAGTGGCCACGGTAAGCCATGAGGTTGGAATAGGAAGAAAGGTTATGATGTCTACGCCTCTGGCAGTGGCTAAAGGGTGATGCACAAGGCTTATTAGCGGACACCTCGTATTTTTTTTAGATGTTTTTCAGAAAAAAGAAGGACGAAAGATACGAAAGGATAAAAAAACTCTGTGATTTAGTATCAATGTTGGATCGTATAAGGGCATTTAGGAGGACATATGTGGAAGATGTTGAAGATTTATTCAAAGAAATTCCTTACAGGGATATAAGATCTGAGTGGAAAAAGATAAAGCATGCTGTGGAGAAAATAGTTGCCATGCCTTACAGGTCAAGGGAGATTACGAGGCTCATACGGATCACGTATTATCTGAGGACTTTTACGATGTTTGCGTTGACTCTCGCTATACTCCCTATGTACGCTAGGTTGTTTTATACTCGAAGTACAGGCCCACCGCCAAAGTGGGTTGCGTTCATGGCTGACCTGAGGGTTGTCATAATCTTTATGGCGATATTCCCTATTGTAGGGGGTCTCTGGGCGTTCTTTGACCACAAGACCAGAAAAGCCATAATCAAGTATGAGAGAGAACACAGAGAGAAGCTTAAGCTCGGCAAGATGAAGATAAAGAGCCTGATAGAAAAAATCATAGCGAAGATCGTCAGCGAGGCCAAGAGGATGAAGGTTAACCTTGACGAATTTAAGGTTGAACTCTACTATATGGACTACAAAGGGGTCGTTGTCTTAGAGGAGAAATACGGCCGCATATTCAAGAGAAAATGGCCTATCTACGTTGTGAAGTTCAAAGAAAAAGTTTAAGGGGATGTTTATTCAGGGGCCAGCTCCTTGAACGCTAGGGTTATGTCTATGCCCTGCCTAGCTCTGTACGCCTTCCATATGAAGTACCACGCTATGCCAAGCACCCAGACGGC
>QMSF01000192.1 GCA_003649565.1 Thermoprotei archaeon
CATATGGGCTTAAAGACTTTTTTCAAGTCGATTTCTTCTACAGCTAATGACCCCCTTGAATACGATGGTACATCGCCTGCTATAACCACCATGGGCATGTAATCTCTATATGCAGTAGCAACGGGGAGCATAGCATTAAGCGCTCCAGGACCTGCTGAAACCAGTAAGCCTGCTGGTTTACCTGAAGCTCTAGCATATCCATCAGCTGCATGACCTGCACATCTCTCATCAGGAATCATGACCCTCTTGGCATTAAGCTCCTTTTTTAAAGAAACATTAAGCGGTATGGTGAACCTGCCAGGGACGGTAAAGTATAGGTCGAGATTTAGGATGTCTAAGAGTGCTTCAGCTCCAATCAATGTTTCTTGGCCTCCAAGACCCTAATAGCTAAGTCTCTAACCTCCTCTAATGTTAAACTCCCCTTTTCAACCCCCAGCTTCTTAACCTCCTTTAAGACTATTTCAGCCTCTTCTCTAGAAGGGTTCATGCCTATGGACTTTAGCGCATATTGAATTGCTTTAATCCCGCTATGCTTTCCAAATTTTATTTGACGTTCGACGCCTATAATACTTGGGCTGTAAGGCTCATATGTAAATGGATTTTCAAGAACTGCTGCCACGTGTATTCCAGATTCGTGTGTAAAGGCATTTGACCCGACTATCGGCTTAAGAGGCCATGGCTTTAAGCCCGATATCTCGGCTACTCTCCTAGATATCTTGACGAGCTTTTTGAAATCTAAATCAACTTCGACTCCATAGAGACAGTAAAGCGATAAAGCAACTTCCTCTAATGGCGCATTGCCGCATCTCTCGCCTAAACCGTTAACTGATACTGAAAGCGCTGTTGCACCTGCTTCATATGCTGCTAGCGTATTGGCTGTTGCTAATCCAAAGTCGTTGTGGCAATGAACTGCTATAGGCTTGCCTACAACCTTTAAAAGCTCGCCTATTAAAAACCTCATACCCAATGGGGTTATACAGCCAGTTGTATCGGCAACACCTATTCTATCAGCTCCATGCTTAATAGCCATACTATAGAACTCCAATAACCTTTCAATAGGAGTTCTCGTCGCGTCCTCGCATGTAAATTGAACAAAGAGACCATGAGACTTGGCATACTCGATGGTCTCCAAGGCGCATTTCAAGGCTTCTTCAGCAGGTATCTTGAGCTTCCACTTTAAGTGAAGCTCAGATGAAGGTATGAATACTATAACTCCGTCTACTCCACAGTCCAAGGCTAAATCGACATCAGATTTAAGGGCTCTGCAAAGGCATAGAACTTTAGGCTTAGAAAGAGCTTGGCAAACAGCCTTAACAGCCTTTCTCTCATCGTCAGAAACTGCTGGAAAACCAGCTTCAACTTCCTTTAACCCGCATTCTTCAAGCAGTAATGCTATTTCGACTTTATCATCAATAGTAAATGAGACTCCAGGCGTTTGCTCGCCATCTCTCAATGTCGTATCGTAAAGTATAGGCTTCCTGCTAAACTTGACGTTGTAAAGGCTTGTAGCGACACCTCTGGCTTCGATGTCCTTAAATAGGTCGGTGGGGTCACGTGAGGGGTTCATCATTGGGCCTCCGTGATACTAACGAGATTTTCGTTAAAAAGATTACTCTCGAAAAACGAACAGCTGAAGAACTGCTAAAGTGGCTCTAGCTTTTTGATGTAAATCCGAAGTCTAAATCCTCATCTTGAACATAGCTCTTGCCGAGCTTTAATGCTAATTCGGCTTTGTAGAGTTCCTTGCCTACATAGGCGGCGTGATCCAAGGTTGTTATGAGCCCTCTCTTGATGAGCTCATCGTAGATATCCTCGGCTTTGGAGCCCTCTAATGTGCATGTTAGCTTTCCGGCTTTGAAGTGTGAAGCTAATATAACCCCTCGTTTCTTGTCTATTGTTATCTTAATGTAACCTGCAGGATCTGGGGTTCGAGAAGCCTTTCGAGAAGCCTTTACTGGTTCTCTGACTTCTATAGCGGTTGGCGGTAATGTTAAGTCTCTTTTATCCTTAATAGCCAAGAGGCTTAAGCTTAGATCCTTCATGGGCTTAGATCTCCTCTTTGAGAGCTTGGCCATTTTAACGGCTATGCACAGCTCTTTAACGCAACCTCTGGTTTTATTGCTGGCCTCCGTTGTCAAAAGCATTGATATGTCAAGCTCAGCTGCTATGGCCGCCATTAATCCATTAATTCCTATGCTATCTACATCCATGAGCTCTGTAGCGTTTCCAACGCCCATCATTAATGGTATGTCTGGATGTCTCTTGCTGAATTCGTAGTAGGCTGCTAGAGATTCAAGAAGGCTTGGTTGTAATGGTGGGCTTAAAATGGGGTCAGCTATGATTTTCTTAAAACCCATACTCTTAGCTAGGTCTATAACCTTTTCAAGCCCCTTGATCTTTTCATCTATAGTCGACGGATAATAGCCTCTTTTAACGTCTGTTGGTATCACGACGAGAGCTACGTCACGAGGTAGCTCTCCTAGCTCTCCTATGGTTCCTCTATCAACGCTTATAACTAAGTCGGCTCCAGCATTGACGGCAGCCATAATCTCACTTGGCATGAGAGAATCTATGCTGATTGCCCCGCCGATCTCACTTTTAACGGCCTTAACTAGCTCATAAGCCGTATCTGGTTTGTTGTCGCCTGCTATCATGCCGATATCTATGATGTCTGCTCCAACATCCTTAAATTCACGTGCCTCAGCTAATGTTCCTTCAACTCCCTTATTTGGAGCAAATGTTATTTCAGCCACAACCCTCAATGAGCCCTTAGCTATAGGTACGCCAGCTATATCAAAGAAGGCTGAATGCTTAAGCTCTTCTTCAATGATTTTAAGCTCTTCTTCATCCTCAAACCCTCTATTTAAACTCAAGATTCTACATGCAGCCTCGGTTCTCGAAAGCTCAATCTTACCTAGAAGAGGCAAAACGTAGGGTAAATCAGCTGCATGGATAGGGCCTTTAAACGTCGGTATTCCAACTTCCCTCTCTATGATTGATACATCACCGCTAATAAGCGCAGGAGTCAATATAAAGTCGAAGCCCTTAATGTTGTCAGCCTTAAGCTTCTTAGCAATTTCATGAGGCGGTATTAAAGCAGCCACCTCATAGGG
>QMSF01000193.1 GCA_003649565.1 Thermoprotei archaeon
TAGAGCTATTAACCGCTAAGGGCCCACCAGCAGGAAAGTACACTTGCATATTGGATCCAGAGCTTGCAGGAGTATTCATTCACGAGGCTTTTGGGCATGCTTGTGAAGCAGACTTAGTGTTATCGGGAGGCTCAATACTCGAAGGCATGATAGGTAAGAGGGTAGGCTCTCCAAAAGTGACAGTTAAAGACGACCCATCAATAAAGGAGCTCTTCGGATATCTGCCAATAGACAGTGAAGGGATAAGCGGAGGCGGGACAATACTAGTTGAAAATGGCATACTCAAATCCTATCTACATAATCTTGAGACTTCATCGAAAATGGGCTCTCAACCAACAGGCAATGCGAGAGCTCAAGGCTATGGCCACATCCCCCTCGTGAGAATGACAAATACCTTCATAGATAAAGGCGAATGGAAAGTCGAAGAGCTCTTTGAAGACCTCAAAAAGGGGATTTACGCTAAGGGTAGCAGTTACGGCTACGTTGATCCAGCAAAAGGCGAATTCGTCTTTAAATGCTCAAAGCTATACATAGTGGAAAATGGCGAGCCTAAACAGCTATGCAGAGATGCAGCTCTATCAGGTCATACGCTTGACGTCCTAATGAACACTGAAGCTGTAGCAAGTGATTTGTCTTTTGGACCAGGCCTCTGCGGCAAGGAAGATCAACTTGTAAGGGTGACTACTGGAGCTCCTCACATAAAAGTTAGAGATGTTGTGGTAGGAGGCATGGCATAATGGATCTACTGGAGTACTGCAAGAAGCTCGTTGATGAAACTTTAAAGCTTGGTGTTGATGCGTCTGATGCATATGGAGTAGACGCCAAGACCATAAAGATAGAGCTCGAAAAAGGAGCCATTAAAACAGCGAAGATAATACATGACGTTGGCATAGGCATCAGGGCAATATTCAAAGGCTCAATGGGATACTCCTACACCGCAAGTCTAGACGTAGATCTCAGTGATATAGCTCAAAAAGCCGTTAAAGCAGCTAAAGCAGGATATCCAGATCCAGACTTCAAAGATCTGCCGAGACCCTCAAAATACCCTAATCCACAACGCCTCTATGATAGCAAAATAGCCTCAATAACACCTGAAGAACTAATAGACCTATGCTCTTCACTAGCAAAGAAAGCTGAAATGGATAAAGTGTACTCGGTTAACATAACAATCGAATCATCAATCTTCAAGTGCTTTATAGTAAACTCCAATGGCGTAGAAGGTGTTGAAGAAGGCACGTATCTAAGCCTAGGAGCCTACGTAACAGCTAAGGACGGCACAAACATGTCCTCAAGCTATGAAGGAGATGCAGTTAGAATCCTCAGCGACCTCGACCCTGAAAAACTCGTGCTTAAAGCAGCTGAAGACGCCATTAAAGGGCTAAACGCCAAACACTACAAAACCACAAGGACATCAGTAATATTAGCCGAGAAGGTACTCTTAACAATCATAGCTGAAGGACTAGTATCAGCTCTAAATGCAGATTTAGTACAAAGAGGCAGAAGCTACATGACACCAAAAATCAACACGAAAATAGGTGTTGACGAACTAACAATAATAAATGACGGGTTGATCGATGGAGGTCTCTTGACAAGGAGATTTGATGTTGAAGGTACTCCCAAGCAGAGACACGCCTTAATAGAAAAGGGCATTGTAAAGGGCCTTTTACACAACTCTTATACGGCTGGAAAAGCTGGAGTCGAAAGCACAGGCAACGCCACTAGAAGTGGAGGAGACCTAGATTTTAGAGGCCAGGTAACCATAGCTTCATCAAACATAATAGTTGAAATAGGAGATTGGAGCTTAAATGAAATGATCCAAGAGGTCAAAGATGGATTACTCATACTAAACACTTATGACACACCAAACATAGCGACAGGAGACCTCTCAGCAATGATAACACACGGCTATATAATAGAAAAAGGCGAAGTAACAACACCAGTAAAGCAAACTCTCTTCGCAATAAACCTACTAGACTTAGTGAAGAACATAAAAGCCATAGGCAAGGAAAGGGCTAAATACTTTAACTTGTACTCACCACCAATACTCGTATCAGACGTACAAGTATCAAGTAAAGCTTAATCCAATAATCTCCATCCATCATGTTAAACATCAGCGGGGCAAAAGGCATGGAGGTAGACTGGAGAAGCATAGAGGAAAAATGGAAGAACAAGTGGCTTAACGAGGGAGTCTTCGAAGCCGATCCTCAGCCTGGAAAACCCAAAATTTTCGTTACATTCCCATTCCCCTATGTAAACGGCAGGCTCCACGTTGGCCATGGCTTCTCAGCCACCAGACTAGACGTTTATGCACGCTTCAAGAGAATGCAGGGCTACAATGTGCTCTTCCCATTCGCATGGCACTGGACAGGAGAACCCATAGTTGGCGCAGCTGAGAGGATAAGCAAAGGCGATGAAAAGCTAATAAAGACCCTTAAGACCATAGACAAGGTGCCCGATGAGGAAATTAAGAAATTCACGGATCCCGTCTACATGGCATCTTACTACATGAGGGAAAACAAGAAGACAGCCATCGACATGGGCTTCTCAGTAGATTGGAGGAGAGAATTCCACACAACAAGCTATCATCCAGCCTTTTCAAGATTCGTTACATGGCAATTTAACAGGCTTAAAAAGCTAGGCTACATAGTCAAAGGCACTCATCCAGTCGTATGGTGTCCACACTGTCAAAGCCCAACTGGAGATCACGATAGGCTTGAAGGAGAAGGAGTATCACCAGAACTCTATGTTCTAGTCAAATTCAAATGTGGAGAAGACTACCTACCAGCAGCTACATTTAGGCCAGAAACGATATTCGGAGCTACAAACGTCTGGGTCAACCCTGAAGTCGACTATATTGAAGCACTTGTCGACGGCGAAAAGTGGATTATAAGCAAGCCAGCCATGCTCAAGCTAAAAGAACAGCTCAAGAAAGTAGAGGTATTAAGAGAAGTAAAGGGGAAAGAACTCCTGGGATTATCATGTAAAGTACCCTTAACAAATCGCGAAATCCCCATACTACCAGCAAGCTTCGTAGACCCTGAAAGCGGCACAGGAATTGTCTTCAGCGTTCCAGCACATGCACCATATGACTGGCTTGCATTGAGAGATTTAA
>QMSF01000194.1 GCA_003649565.1 Thermoprotei archaeon
CCTATCTCGTATTTTCCTTCAACGATCTTTGTAAAGTTCATGTATTGACTAGGCATTTCTATCTCGACTTCTTCATGACTAGTTGAGCCTGGCGCTATGTATATCTTCATTGTTTCATTTACTTCTGAGGCTTGCTCTATTATTTGTTGCAATATGTCATGTATTTTACTGAGCGTTTTATCCGGCTCTTTTTCGTAGATCACTTTTACACCTACTATGTGAAGCTCAAATCCCCGTTCTGTTAGATATTCCATATGGACTTGGACTGTTGTTGGATCGTAGATGAATTCCTTTATTGCGCTTATGATATCTTGATACTCAGTTAAGTTGAGCTCTTCGGAGTGCTCAATGGCCCATGACGCCATGGCCCTTATCGTTTCAGTCATCTGTTTTGCTATATCGCCTTTATATCTAACTTCACATAGAAGTTTTAAGAACCCTACTTGGGTTGAGAGGCTTGCTTGCACGTTAATGTCGGTTATCTCCATGTAGCTTATGTTCTCTAGTCTATCAATGAGAGAAGAGAGCATATCCATGGTGCGCTCCAGCTCTTCTGGGTATTGTGGTGAGTAATATGGTAGCTCAATGGGTCGTTTTAATCGTAAAAGCATTGCCTCCTTGAAGTTCCCTGACATTTTTAAGTAGCCTTCTAATACGCCTTTACTTGCATCGAAGCTCATACTTATGTCATCGAGGCTTAATGTTCCATAAGTGGCTCTGCTAAATGCCTCTTTTAATGATGGCTTAATTAATTGAATTAAGCTTGATATCTGTTGAAGTTGCGCTATCTCCTCTTGAGTTAAATATTGGAGGGCAAGCTCTGCACGGAAATTAATTGTTGCTTCTGTGGTTTCTGTAGTTTCTTGATAGTATAGGTCTATGGTTGCCTCAAGGCTTTTGGCTGGAGAATCTCTTGATGGTTTCATAAACTCTACATTGAGAACTCCATGCCCTATAGGCTTGTGATAAGTGAAGCTGAAGTTAGCTGTTAGAGGTGGGCTTTCAGCTAGACTTTCTTGAGGCATCTCCAATTTAAGGTAGGTATATGCGCTTGTTTTGCTGATGTATAGATCGAATTTTAAGCTTCCTTTGAAGTCTTCAAGTGATGGAATGACTGCATCTAATGCTGGCGCTACTCCTCCATCTGGATACACTTTGATAGTCAAATTGACTAATGAAAAGTCGACCTCACCCGGAAAGAGGTCATCGAAATCCTCCTGGGCAACAACGTTCAGCCCTGCTTTAGCTGATGATGCGCTTAGTAAGCTACAGATGACTAATGTTATCGCTATGAAAAGCAGGATTTTATGGTCCCTGAAGAGTGTATGCACATGCATCGCCTACTCTCTGAAATACTTATTGTACTTAAAAAGTTGTCTTGTACTTCTCTCATATTCTTAACTTGAGTCGTTGCTCTTTATCATCCAGTTTATGAAGTCTCTTAGGTTTTCTTCAGCGTATTTTAGTGTTAACTCGATTAGCTTGTTCGGCGTCAATTTAACCCCTATTTTCTTTGCCTCTTCTAGTAATCTTGATGATAGTTCTTCCAGCTTTGTTGAGGGTCTAGCTATCTTAGCAAGCTCTTCTGCTATTGGCTTAAGCTCTTGCTTGTTGAAGCCTACTCCGTCGAATATCGTAATGCCGCTATCTTCTAGGTGCTTCTTGACGATGTTTGGTGTCTTAGCCCTTGTTATTAGGAACATCTTTTTGGGTTTATAGAAGGTCTTGTATAATACGACTACGCGGTCTTCCCTTAACCTTAAACCTCTCTGCTCACCTACCTTCTCGATAGCTTTGGCTGGCGATACCCCAAGTATGTCCGCTAGACCCTCATATAGGCCTTTAATCCACTTGCTCCTCCATTCTTCAACCGTTAGAGGTTTTGCTAGAGGGCCTTTGACATCCCTCGATCTCACATACCAGTCTGCGAGCTCCTTGCATTCTATGATTATGTCTGGCGGCTTTATTGGTGGGTTTTGGGCTGGGTCTATGAGGTTTATGACCATCCCCCCGTGGACCATAATGTCTGGCCTTAAAGCGGTGTAGAGCTTCCATGCTCTCATGAGGTCTGAGGTGTCTTCCCACCCAACGGGTCTTGGTGCTTCGAGAAAGAAGCTTAGTGACCCCCTGCCAGATACGTGAAGAACGAGATTTGGATTTATTTCGCCTAGCTTCTGTTTTCCAAGACGCTCTAAATGAAGACATTTATGCTCTGGATATAGGACTTCAGCTCCATGCTCCTCAGCTAGTATGGACCATAATGTTGATAACACCCAGTTTTGATATATGGTTCTTAAGTTGGTCATGAGTGATGTCGTTATAGCGGCTCTACCCTTCTCCTCATACTCTTCAAGGCTAATTCTGCCTCTTAGCAGGTCATAGAAGTACATGAAGAGCTTCTTTTCTAAGTGAAGCTCGGGATCTTCTATGAAGCTTTTCAATTCCTTTGATAGTACTACACTTTTAGCATTTAGCTTTTGAGCGCACTCATTTATTGAAGACTTAAATATCTCAACCCACTTTCTAGCCCTTCTAATCGCTGTTGCACCTAGCAGCCCTATTATGAAGCTCCTCTTGGCCTTTCTACTCAGCTCCTCAAATTTATTCTTGACTTGATCTTGAAGGTTGAAGCTTCTATTAGGGTCATACTGATCGAGAAGCTTCAATAGCTTATCGTAGTATCTTGTCCATTTAGTCAGTGTCTATCACCGTATTACCTTAACTATAGTTAAAGCTTTATGAGGTGGTAAATATCGTTTTAGTTTGTTAAAATGTTTAATTGGGATGATGATACGACTCGCAGGTGATGAAGAGGATGATCAGGGGCTCTTGGACTGACCTAAAATAGCTTAGAATGAGAAGTGACTATCTCTCATTTATGTCAATCATGATAACTATAAGTGATGTTATTTCACTTGGGTTTTACTATGGATTGTGCTAGCAGCGTGTCTATGTCTATTTGAAGCTTCTTCTTCATGTACATGTAAGCGGCTGTTAGCTTTGCTTGTTGAGCAGCATAGGGTAAAGCTGATAGCATTAATGGTAGGTTTTGCATTTCTACTAGCGGCTTAATTGATGTTAATGCGTTCCAAGCTATGCTCCATATTGCA
>QMSF01000195.1 GCA_003649565.1 Thermoprotei archaeon
ATCTAGGAATGTGTATGTCTTGAAGGCAGATAGCTTCTTTCTCTCTGAGACATCATTTGGCTGTAGGATCACCTCTTCATATTCAGGCTTGCTAAGGTCTATCTCCTCTTCAAGAGGAGCTCTAGCTAGCTTCCATTGATCAGCCTCAGTCTTGGATCCAACTCTCTTGACTGTCTCAGAGATCACCTGTCTGAGCAATTCAGGATCTACACTCATCTCTATGCCTCTATCCGTTCCAAGTAGACTCTGTTCTTGATCCTTCTAGCTCTAATTTTACCCCTATATTTCTCTAGTCTCTGAATCTTCTTGTGGAGCACATAGTACACAGTGGTTGGCTTGATATCCTCTGTGTAGGTGACCTCAGCATATTTCATTCCACTCTCCAGGAACTTGTCTAGGAGCTCCAAGTACTCCTCTGTTCTCCGTCTAGTTTGGAATTTGGGTAGCTCATCCACCTCTCTCAGTTCAAATACCAAACCTTTCACCTCCCAATTAATGATTAGTGACTATCATTCTCTTTTTCTACATAAGTGAATACTGACACTGGCTTGATAATGAAGCTGAAGTTCGGATAACAATTCTTAGCAAATCTTATTGCTGATTGGTAGGTGTCAAAGTACTCTATGAACTCCTTATCCACATACAATGCCCATACAAATAGGGATAGCTTCAGAGGCATCTAGTCCTCTCCCCGATTCGTTACATGCCCATAATGCTTCTCTTCTACAATGGTGAATTCAAGGGATGATGGATCAGCTGCTACTCCAAAGAGCAATCCAATGATCTTTTCAAGTGTGGATCTCTTAACTGCCTCTCTCACAGGAATATACATGTTCATTCTTGGGACATACTTTGTAGACTCCAACTTTATGATTAGGTATTTCACCATCTAACCTCACCTAGTCTAGGACTATGAATGACTAGAGCAGCAATGAACAAGATGAGATTTACTACAAGGAATAGCACCAAGATAAAGTCTCCCTCATATAGGAAAACAGCAAACATTAGGATCCACATGACCAAGTAGAGTAGGATGGTCTTAAGTCCAACAAGATGGATAGCTTCTAGAATTTCATCTTTTGAGCTAAAAGGCATCTTATAACACCTCTAAACTACTTGATGAACACTTCATCTTCTGGAGTGTCCCATCCTAAATGAGAAAGGAAAGCATCAGTCCTGACTAGGATGTTTAGCTGCTTGCATCTTGGACACTCAATTATTTTGGCTACCCAGAAATGTCTTTTCTTTTCAGCCTCATAGATTGGAATGCTATATCGTATAACATAATATTCTAGAAGAGGATCCTCCTCATTTAGGCTATGGTTACATTTCCCACATAAGATCTTTATCCCGTCAGGAGCCTCTGGCTCAACTTTAGCTTCAGTTAATCCTTGCTTCTCAACAGCAGATAGGACACGCCTGCATTTCTCCATCTCAGATCTTAGGCTTTTCTCCAAGCTTAGGGTTTTCTCCAAGCTGTTCATGTATCTCTTAATGTAGAATTTTGCTTCTTCCTCTAAGCTCATCTATCTCACCTTTCTACCTCAAATCAGCTATACACTCAAAGAAGAAATTTTTAGCTTGAAATATCTCAGTTAGAGTGAAAATACTTTAATCATATCGTCTATGCTTCACTAGGATTCCACTAGCCAGATCAAAGTCTCTGTCATGTCCATCTACACATATCCCAATATCAACACAGAATAGGGAATCATCAATGTCTATAAAGTCTCTAATACCCTTGTAGATGTATGTTACACGATACCTACCTAACCCTAGATCCTCTAATGAAACAAGCTCAGCCCCTACGATCCTAAGAGAGTGCTTAACCATTCTTTCTAGGGGAGGTGTAGTCCGATCAGCTATTATTTTGATTGCCTCCCTAAGCTCAGCTGGAAGCTTAAGGGGCTCCTTTACTTTACTCCTTAAAAGGTTTGAAGTTATCTCTTTAAGGTATGACCTAGCCTTCTCGATCAGCTCTTGATCATACCTATAATGGTAATCCTCAAAGAGTAGGTATACCCTTCTACCCCTATAGACCCTAGCTACTACAGGATCCAATGGGCTCAGGTTGTCAGGAGTGAAGACTAGAGGTAAGGGGACAGAATACCTGATGAATCGTTTATAGTGCTCTTTAACTGAGGGAACAGCAAGCCAGTATGTAGTGCGAACTACAGGGAAAACATAGACTCTAGGAAGAGATAAACTCTCAAAGAACTCCATACGATCACTCATGTCAGCAGCCACAGCTACTGGCTCAGCATATATCCCCTTAGGCTTAAAGACATAAATGTTTGGAGGGACCTTTTTGGTTAGCAGATATTCTCTGATCCCCAGATCAGTCACTCTAGTGACCTTATTAGAGTTAGGGAGAACAGCCCCTACAAAGGTGTTAGTGGACATTTACTCCTCATCTCTATTATCATTTGAGCTGATAAAGTCCCCTAGGACAGCTGGGTTAGGGATCCATTTATAACCATATCCCTTGCTGCCATAATCATCACGTTTCAGGATTAGTACATGCTTGTCTCCAAGAGCATGTAGAGCAACACGAATATACTGAGTGTCCAAGCCAAGGACAGCTGATAGGAGACTAGTAGTGATGGGAAGACCCAGCATATGTAGAGCTAACGATGCACGGACTACCTCTAGTGATCTCTCCCTTAGAAACTTGATCTTCTTCTTCCTCAGCTCATAGAATAGCTTAACAGAGTCTATGGAGTTCATAGTCTCCCTAACAAGCTTTATGATTTCATCAATGGAGTAAGGCTTACTGGACATCTAAAGTCACCTAGTCGATCTTAGTAATGGACACCCATCTCCTAGTCAAGCTCTTATCAAGGAAGTTGAGTAGGGGATAATAGACTCCCCTAGTAACCTGTCTCTCAAAGACCTCTGGATCAATGTATGCTTTGCCTCCATCCTCAAATGTCACCACATACCACAATACTGCTCCCTTCATTCTTAGCTTTACTTCTTTAGCCAGTATTGTGGTCTCTTAGTGTACTCTGGTCTCAATGGAACCTCAGTGTTCATGATCTCTGTTATGACCTTGAAGGGACTACTCTCCCCTATCAAGGTGATCACTTGATC
>QMSF01000196.1 GCA_003649565.1 Thermoprotei archaeon
AGGTAGGCGTTCGCAATGACTAGAAGAGTATTGGTCTCTGAAGAGCTTTTGAAGAGGCTTAGTGAGAAGTGTGGGTTTGAAAGGTATAAGCTAAAGCTTGGAAGATGGATTCTCAAAGAGAAGATAGGTGAGCTTGTTGGTCGTAAGGGTGAAGATGAGAATTAAACCCGATTCTCTCACGAAAAGCATTAACCTCATGGTTTTAGCTAACGATGGCGCTGAAAGCTCTAGGAACCGATATAACAATCGACGAGTCAGGCATTCAAGTTATGAGTTTTAGCAAGGGGTTATGGAGACATAAAAGCGATCCTCCAGATAAGATAAGGCGAAGCGGTTAACTTCAAGATTGCAGTAATTTTAAGAAAAAGTTCATGTCTTATATTTTTAATCTACAAGACGACCTACCTGGTGAGAGGCATTGCCTATTGTCATACATCCATCGGAGATTCTTGAAACCATAGAGATGATTAAGTACCTGAAATTTGATGTTAGAGCTGTCACTTTAAGTTTAAGCTTAATGGATTGCATCGACTCAGATTTATCCTCTCTCATGAAGAAAGTTGAGCGCAAATTTAGAGAAGTTTTACCCAGTTTTGTGCAGACAGTTGAAGATGTAGCTGATAAATACCAAGTTCCGATCGTCAATAAGAGGCTTTCCATAACGCCTCTCAGCATGCTTATAGAGCCATATGCCTCATTAAGCTTAGAGAATGGCAAAGCCTCTCTCATGAAGTTGTCATCTTTGATAGATGCATTAGCTAAGGAATGCGGCATAGATTATGTTGGAGGTCTTTCAGCTTATGTTGCTCGAGGCTCAACGCCTGGCGATAGAGCTGTTCTCTCATCGATAGCTGAAGTTCTCTCATCAACTGAAAGGCTCTTCTCCTCGATAAATGCAGCTCAGACAGGCATAGGAGTTAATGTTGATGCTATACTTGAAGTCTCAAAACAAATTAAGGAGCTAAGTGAAAAGACGCCTAAAGGTATTGGTTGCGTGAAGCTAGGCGTCTTTGCCAATCTGCCTGAAGACGTACCCTTTATGCCTGCTGCTCACCATGGACAGAACATGCCTAACATGGCATTGCACATAGCTATTAGCGGTCCAGGAGTAATAGAGCATGCCATTAAAGCTAGATGTCAAGGGAAAAACTTGACTGATTTATTAGACGAGATAAAACGAGTAGTCTTTAAGATAACGAGAGTTGGTGAGCTCGTCGGTAGGGAAATAGCAAAGAGAATGGGGATAAAGCTATGTACAGTTGACCTATCACTTGCACCAACACCGACGGTGGGCGACTCGGTGGCTGACATAATTGAGGCTATGGGGATTGAAAGCTTCGGCGCACCAGGCACTTTAGCGGCCCTAATGCTATTAACTGAGGCTCTAAGAAGAGCAGGCTCAATGGCTGCTACAAATATTGGAGGTCTTAGCGGTGTAATGCTGCCTGGAAGCGAGGATCTCGGACTTACTGAAGCGATGAAGAGAGGCTCGGCATCCCTATGGACCTTAATAGCCTCGTGCTCAATATGCTCAACAGGCTTAGACATGATATGCATACCTGGAGATACGCCAATAGAAGTCATAGCGGGCTTGATATCCGACGTCTTATCAATAGGGGTTATGAACAGTAAATCGTTAGGTGTAAGGTTAATTCCAGTTCCTGGATCGAAGCCTGGAGATGAAGTTGACTTCGGTGGTCTTTTAGGGAAAACCGTGGTCCTCGACGTGGGGTCCTTTACGCCTAGAAGCTTCATCTTGAGAGGCGGCGAGATATCACATTACAAGCATAGATGGTGATAACAAGCGATGCGAGAATTTTTAGATGCCTCAATCTCCAGTAACATTTAAGCCTTATCCAATGATGTTAGTTTTGGTCGAGCCTTATCATGAGCAGCGAAAGACCAAGCTGGGACGAGTACTTCATGAGGATAGCGCATGATGTTGCCTCCAGATCCACATGTCTTAGACGTAAAGTGGGGGCAATACTTGTTAAGGATAGACGAATATTGGCGACTGGCTACAATGGAGCACCAAAAAACTTGCCGCACTGCGTCAAATGCCTAAGAGAAGAGCTCGGCGTTCCATCAGGACAAAGACATGAGCTTTGCCGTGGCGTTCATGCAGAGCAAAACGCGATAATACAAGCAGCAGTTTTTGGTGTTAGCACTAAAGGCGCTACGCTCTACACCACGACCTTTCCATGCATAATATGCGCCAAAATGCTGATAAACGCTGAGATAGCAGAAATAGTCTACGACTCAGATTACGAAGACCCCGAATCAGCCAAAATATTGAGAGAAGCTGGAATCAAGATTAGGAGGTTTAAGTTGAGGAGCTAGCGCATGAAGCCTATAGGGAAAGTATACGTAAATGGGGCTTCACGAGGAAATCCAGGACCAGCAGGTATAGGCATAGTGATATCGGACTCAGAGGGCAAAGTCCTTCGCGAACACTATGAGTTTATAGGCTCTCACTACACCAATAATCAAGCTGAATACATGGCTTTAATAAAGGCCTTAGACCTATGCTCATCGATATTCCCAAAAGGCATACTACACGTATTCAGCGATTCCGAGCTACTAGTCAAACAGCTCACAGGGCTATACAAAGTCAGAAGCCCAAATCTAAAGAGGCTTTTCAGAGAGGTTAAACGTAAAGAGAAGCTTTTCACAAGAGTCCATTACCACCGCATAGATCGAGAACTCAACATTAAAGCTGATAGGCTCGCCAATAAGGCAATAGACGAGGTAATGCGAAGAGAAGGTGTCACTTAAAGTCTTTCTCTTAATGTTCGTAATAACATGTTAATGCATGGCCTCATATCATCTAGGCATCGCTTACCCAACTTAGCCTTTAAAATCACCCCAAACCCTCTCATGACACCCTTTTCACTTCTAATTGATGGCGCCTCTACTTCGCCTCTAACAACCTCAAGCTTCTTGATGTTCGGGAGATCCTTAATGTTAATGCTTGCCTGTAATGGATGGTGAATAGCTCTTACCCTGACTCTCGCTCCAATCCCCATCTTTACAGCCCCAGGACCTAAAGAGACATGATCGCGAGAGAAGTACTCTTGCGCTAAGTA
>QMSF01000197.1 GCA_003649565.1 Thermoprotei archaeon
CCTTATGTCTATGATCTTCTTATTTTCAGTTATGAATCTTCTGGCTACATCGCTTATCTCGATGTTAATGTCGCTTGGTAGCTTTGCTATTCTAACTCTGATGTCTATCTCCTCCGTACCAGCTAGGCATGCAGCTTCTATTCTTGATGCAGCTAATGCCGCGAAAGCATCTACATATCTTATCCCAGTTCTATAGCCTTTGGATTTAGCTTCTTCAACTAATGGATCACCTATTGATTGAGTTAAGGGTATTCCTAAGATGTTACCATTATATACAATTATCTCATTGAAGGCTGCTGGGCCTGCAAGTTTGACGCCGGGGTCCTTCTCGTAGATGTAGACTTCAACATGTTTATTTAGCATTGTCCCTTCGTAAACTTTGAATTCACATGGACTCGAAGCATCAGCGTATTCTTCTACGGCTTTAACTATTAATTGAGCGAGATCCCAACCGGCTTGAGTTGAAGGTTTATGTTGAAGAGTTATGTGTCTTGCTATTTCATAGTCGCTTAAAGACCATTTACCGTAAAATTGAGGGTATACAAGCTCTCTAACGTCTTTATAACCGTATAGTATCATGGCTATCCTCTCAACACCTAGTCCGACGTTTAGAACGGGGTATTCTATTTCGTAATTAGCAAGAGCTACTGGGCTATAGATTCCGTAATTGGCTACTTCGATCCAGTCGTCATGAGCTTTTACGTAGACTTCATGTTCTGTTCCAGGTGCATAATACTTTGCTGTAACTTGTTTTCTAACGATCTTAAACTCCTTGAAGCCTAGGCTTTCAAGTACTGCCTGAGCTATATCCTTCCCGTCATCTGCTACTACATCTTCGTCAACCACAACACAAGAGGCTGCTCTATGAGTTCTAAGGTGGGTTTCATCCTCTTGTTGCTCTCTTCTAACTCTAATGTCAACTGAGAATAGCTTGATAGGTTTAGGCTTCTTATGCTGTAAAGCTGCTACTGTAAGAAACCAAGCAGTCGTCATGTGAGATCTCAATGTAAGCTTTGTTGGCTCAGGCTTCAATTCTCTAAACTCTGGGAATACATCTGATAGTATTTTGGTGGCTACGGTATCCTCAATGCTCAGTGCCTTGCTTAACTCTTCTATCAAGTCATCACTTGAAATATGTCCCTTCTTATAGCTATGAAGAAGCTGTTGCAAATTTTGAATTTTTTCTGGATTCACGTCAACACCATAGCTTCTCAATTGCTCTATCTTCTCCTTGCTTAGCCCAACGTCAGGTCGGGGCAAGACTGCTAGGTAGTAGCATCTATCTAGTATTGCCAAGGCTTCAGGGCCATACTGTTTCCTTACTTCTTCATCTTCAACTATTAGAGGGTTGACTATTTCTTCAAAGCCTAAGTTTAGGAAAGCCTGTCTTAATTTATGGCAAACCTCATAGACTGGATGGGGTTTGCCCACTCCATAACTCAAGATGTCTTTAGGTTTAAGCCTCTTATCTGGTATTAGCTTTCCATAAGTGATCCATGCTTCTTCGAAGTTCTCTTTTGATTTAGCTAAGATTTCCTTTATTGGTAGTCTTACCATGATCCTCCACTTCGCTGCATGTTACCTTTACTCTTTGACTTGCAGGTCAATTATCTCATTAGAGATGATGGGGAGAATAAAATAAAGATTGCTTAACCTTAAGAGATTATCATTTTGCTAGTCTTCGCTCTTCGTATCTATGAGGGACAACTGGGTATGGTATGTACTCTACGCCAGGTCTATTGATTGGCGCTTGTGGATATAGATCCATTAGTTCGTAGACTTCAGCTGGTACTTCCTCTTTAACTGGGAGTTCAAGGGCTTTTGCCTTGTCAATAGTTATGGGGTAATCGTGAGTCCACTCTCCTTCAGTGAGCACTTTAGCTATTTTCTCGGCTTTATCTCTAGGCATTTTATCATTTAATAACATGACTATGAACTCCTGAATTTCCTTTATCGCTTTTTCAGCAACATCAGCCAGGACGAGGGTTTGATCTGATGCCTGTTGGCCTTTCTGTTTAGCTGCTTTAATTATTGAGGGTGCGGGAACCATGATGTTGCCTCCCATGCTTAATTGAGGGTCTAATGGACCAAGCACAGCGTCAGGTGACATCCATATTTCATCAGCTGCAAGAGCTATGAGGGTTCCACCGCTCATGGCATAGTGAGGCACTATGACCACTTTCTTTGCAGGGTGCCTCTTAAGGGCCATTGCTATCTGAGCGGCAGCTAACACTAAACCTCCAGGTGTATGCAGTATGAGAGCTATGGGCTTATTGCTTGGCGTGGTCCTAATAGCCCTCAAAACAGCTTCTGAATCATCTATGTCTATGAACCTATAGACTGGGATGCCGAAAAAGCCGACCTTCTCCTGGCGATGTATTAGGGTTATAGCTCTAAATCCATACTTCTCTTCAAAGTGCCTTAATAATCGTAACCTCGCAACTTTCAATGCTCTCCATTGCAGTGAAGGAGTGAAGATCACTATGAGTAGTAGTATGAAGAACATTAAGACCATTGGGTCTATGAAAAAGCCATTCAAAAACCATTCACCCAAGTAATCTATTTTACCTAAGCTTGAGTATAAGAGTAGCTTAAATGGAAGTTAAGGTTAAAAATACAAAGCATGAGGAGATGTCGCCCTCATGACGAGTTGAAGAACGCTTTATTTAATGGACTATAGCTTATTGAAATAAGAGCATTTCTTCACGTTAATGTGGCGGGCCCGGCGGGATTTGAACCCGCGACCACCCGGTTAAGAGCCGGGCGCTCTACCGTGCTAAGCTACGGGCCCCGTGCTTAGGCTCTACAACCTCTTTTAAAAGGTTTATCTCTAATGCATATGCTAAATCTTCATGCATTTCATGATCCCTTACTGAGCGTCAATGACGTGTGTGGCCACGACTCTTAATATATGCTTCAGCACAATGCTCACAGCAAAACGTCTTAATTTCACCGTTAACCTCGATTTTCACAGGCTTGTCTGCAATTCTCCTTCCACAAGCATCGCATTTTTCAAGTTCCTTTCTCTTAAAGAGCTTCATTACCTTCACCCATATCGTCAAACCCAGAAG
>QMSF01000198.1 GCA_003649565.1 Thermoprotei archaeon
GTATTACCTTGTCCTGCTTTGTTTACCACAGCAGTTAGCATTACCAGAAAAAAGCGCAAGAGACAGCACAGAAGAATAGCTTTTGTGATTCAAACGAATAGAACTATTAACCAATCTATACCTGAAGAGTTAGTCCATGCTTCCATCTGGGAGGTTAAAAGGCTGCGGGAACATGGCTTTAAAGTAGATGTAATCTGTCATTATATTGATGAATTTGCTGAGTTCTCGCGAAGTCTTGCTCCTATACGATATTCTTACGACTCATCAGACTACCCTTCTATATTTGCTGATTATGATCTAGTCATTTCCACAAGGTTACATGGGGCTATCATCGCTAATTCTCTTGGGAAACCCGCAATTCTGTTAAACGCCGATTCTAGATCGACGGGTGCCGCGAAATTATTCCCTTTCATTCATGTCACCGCCCCGAACGATCTTTTGTCTCAGGTCGATAAAGTAGTTAATCTACCAATCCATAAATTAATGAAATGGAAAAGCAAGATAAAAGCCCAATACATAAAATTCCTCCAAGTTGCTTTAAAAGGACAAAAGAAATGAAGTTATCGATTAATTTTAAAATATTGTGGGACACCATTAATGAGGTCCATTTTGACCAAAGAAAGGCGAGAACTTGTGTTCATAGCGGTAACGCAGGAGACATTATCTATTCACTTCCTACAGTAAAGGAACTAGGCGTTAAACATTATGTAATAAATCTAAACTCTAATCCAGCTATGGGAGGTAGAGGTATTACTTTTGAGACGGCAAAAGCGTTAGCTCCACTTTTGCTTGCGCAGCCATATATTGAAAGAGTAACCATCGTAAAATGCAATGTATTCCTTGAATATCTTGATCCTGATCAACCTATGGAAGGAATAGACTATGTTCTTGATAGATTTCGCCTTCAAGATGTGAACAAACATCATTTAGCTATATGTCATGCATTAGCTTTTGGAATACATGTAAATCTTTACGAAAAGTGGCTTCATGTAGATTCGGAAGAAGAAAGCAAAGATTACATAGTTGTTGCGTTGACGCCAAGATATAGGTCATTATCACGGGAGTTTTGGATTGAAGCCCTTTCGGCACTAAGAAACATCGTCCTTTTAGGCATACCTCAAGAATATCACTGTGTAGCTGGTATTCACGGCGATTTTGTGACATGCAAAGATTTTCTTGAGATGGCAAAAATTATAAGGGGAGCTAAACTCTTCATAGGAAATCCAAGCCTACCTTATGCTATAGCCGAAGGCTTGAAAGTCAAAAGGCTCGTGGAACTACCTCAGCAGCCAAGAAATGCGTATCCAATTGGAGAGAATGGCTATGTGGTTCCAAATTCTGTTAAAGAGACAAGGACACTTATTGAGCAACTTATATCTAGTTCCAATCCAAAAACGATAATCCGTGTCACGCAGAATCCATATAAGATATCCGCTGAAATTGTGTCGAAGTCAGATAAAGAAGTAACGACTGTCAGAGGAACTTTAACTAAGGAGAATAACGTCCCTGAACTTGAGGGAGATCAGCAACGGTATCCAGAAGACCAAAATAGTAAAGAGACAAGGCGCCAGATGGAAACTTTAGGGCCGTCATATTCTGAAGTTTCTATAATCATGCCTGTCTTCAATAACCTAACCTTCACCCGCAATTGCCTTGAAGCTTTATATAAAGTAACTCCTTCCGATATTTTTGAACTGATAATAGTAGACAACGGTTCAACTGATGATACTAGATCATTTTTAGAAACATTCAAACGCAAACATAATAATCTTATTCCAATCAGAAATGAAGATAACCTGGGTTTTGCTAAAGCGTGTAATCAAGGCGCGAAAATCGCAAAAGGGAAATATTTGGTCTTCTTGAATAATGACACTATACCCCTAGATAGATGGCTAGAGGAATTGGTCAAAGTAGCTGAAAGCGATGCGAAAGTAGGCGTTGTGGGAGCAAAATTGCTTTATCCCAATGGCAAAATTCAACACGCAGGTATTGAGCTAATAAATGGAATACCAGATCATCCCTACAGATTTGCAGACCCGAGTATTCCTGAGGTGAACCAGCAAAGAGAACTAGACATGGTTACCGGAGCATGTATGTTAATAAAAAAAGAACTCTTCGAGAAATTAGGCGGATGCGATGAGCTTTACAAAAATGGCATGGAAGATGTGGACTTATGTTTAAAAGTAAGAGAAAAAGGCTTTAACGTAATTTACTGCCCGAAGTCTGTACTTTATCACCACGAAGGAGTGACCGAAGGTAGATTTGATCATGTAAAACACAATCTGACTTTATTTTTCAAAAAATGGGGCAACAAGTTTGAAAAAGAAGGAAGATTTGCTGGAGATAAAAATCTTATCGTATGGGAAGGATCGCAATTCACCTATCATTCCCTTGCTTTAATAAATCGCGAAATTTGCTTACAATTAATCAGAAAAGGACACGATGTCTCCATCATACCTTATGAACCTCATGAATTCGGACCTGAATTAGATGAGAAATTTAAGCTTATAAAAGATAGATTAAACAAGCCCTTACCAGCAGCTGCAGATATTCATGTTCGCCATCAGTGGCCGCCAAATTTCAACCCTCCATCTGAAGGACACTGGGTAATGATTCAACCTTGGGAATATGGTGTCCTACCTGAGGATTGGGTAAAACCAATGTCTGAATTGGTGGACGAAATTTGGGTTCCAAGTCGTCACGTATGGAAAACTTACGTGAGAAGTGGCATTCCTCCAGACCGAGTGGTCGTCATACCTAATGGAGTAAATCTTGATGTTTTTAATCCTCATGTCGAGCCTTACTCATTGCCAACGAAGAAAAAATTCCGCTTCTTATTTGTGGGAGGCACAATTTGGAGGAAAGGTATAGACATACTATTGAGCGCTTACACAGAAGCCTTTACCGCTCAAGATGACGTAACCCTCGTTATCAAAGATATGGGCCAAGATAGCTTCTATCGTGGCCAAGGAGCCAGCGACAGAATTCATAAACTTCAAAATACGCCTGGTATGCCTGAAATTATTTACATCACCGATACATTGACCGAACGACAAATGGCAAGCCTTTA
>QMSF01000199.1 GCA_003649565.1 Thermoprotei archaeon
TCTATAGGGTTTATGGGAAGATATGGTATGATGAGAAGGATGGGGTTTTTGGTAGAAGAGGTCCTCTGCTTAGGCTAATTTACTCTACCAATATAGGTACAATACCAGATGAAGTAGCTGTTAAAGTCTTCACGCTTGATGGTAGATGGGTAGGCTCAATAGAAGAGGAGTTTCTTGAAAGGCTTAGTCCAGGTGATGTCTTCATTCTAGGGGGCAAGCCTTATGAATTTAGATATGCCATAGGGCTTAGAGCTTACGTCACGCCTAAGGAGGGTGTTAAGCCGACGGTTCCCTCGTGGTTCTCCGAAATGCTTCCATTAAGCTTCGACTTAGGTGAAGCCATAGGCAAATTTAGAGATGAAATGTTTAAGCTCGTTGAAAGTGAGCCTAAAAGCAAGATCATAAGGTATTTAATGGAGGAGTACAAATGCGATAAGAAAGCTGCCAGCTCGATATACACGTACTTCGCCTCGATGCTCTCATTCCTAAAAATGCTTGGTGTAGACGTTAGACCCAACAATAAAGTCATATTAATTGAGGATTACGTAGATATTGACGGTAAGCAAAACATAATTTTCCATTGCGTCTTTGGCAGAAGAGTCAATGACGCATTGTCAAGAGCCTATGCTTATGCCTTAATGAGAATGCTTGGTGTAAATGTGGCTGTGACTGTTGGCGATACTGGTTTCATCCTGACATTACCCAAGAAAATGCTCCATGACATAAGCACGTTATTAGAGGCAGTCAAATCAAGTAACTTGAGGAAACTATTGAGAGAGGCAGTCAAGTACACTGAAATGGTTAGAAGAAGATTCAGGCATTGTGCTACAAGGGCCTTGATGATCCTGAGAAACTACAAAGGCAGAGAAGTCAAGGTGAGTAGGCAAATATTCAATGCTCAGCTGCTAATGGATGTAGTGGAGGACATAGAGAACTTCCCGGTGCTCGAGGAGACCTATAGAGAAGTTCTCGAAGACTTAATGGACGTTAAAACGGCCGAGCAAGTTTTAAGAGAAGTAGAAATGGGCTTAAGGAGGTTTTACGTAATGCCTACATACGACTTGCCATCACCATTTGCTCACGGCTTAGTCCTACAAGGATTAAGCGATGTAGTCCTAATGGATGATAGAAGAGCATTATTGCAACATCTCTACGATCAAGTCATGGAGAGAATACAGAAGACAGGTTCAGCCGCAATCTCTTAAGCGAAATCTCTTTAGTAAATGCTAATGAGCCTTAAGTGGCACATTAATACATAATAAGCGTTAGCATCGTATTGTATTTGGATTCCATGCAAAATGGGTGTTTTAGAGTGGGCTTCGAGCTCCTAAAGAACATTGAAATCGTGGCTGATTTACCGGGGCTCTACTTGAGAGATGAAAGGGCTCTTGTAATTGCTGATTTGCATATAGGTTATGAACAGGCTTTGCAGAAACAAGGCGTATACATACCCAGATCAACATATGTAAAGACCAAGAAGGTCATTAACGACATGATAGACGAAGTCAAACCTGAGAAAATAGTGATGCTTGGAGATGTAAAACATGAATTTGGCGTCCCATCAGATCAGGAGTGGATTGAAGTTAAGGATTTATTGAAATGGCTTATGGATATGGGCCTTGAAGTTCACGTGGTTAGAGGTAATCACGATAACTACATAATATCGATATTGAAGAAGTATGGAGCTGGTTTTCACGATCCAATAATGTCTATAGGTCGTTACATCTTAGCTCATGGACACAAGTTATTAGGGGAAATGCCTAAAGATGTTGAGGTCTTGCTTATAGGACATGAACATCCAGCATTAGCTGTTAAAGATCATTTTGGCATTAAGAGGAAGTTCAAGTGCTTTCTTAAGGGCTCATGGAATGAGCTTACTGTGATAGTTCTTCCAGCTCTCTCGCCATTGGCAAGCGGCTCAACAATAAACGAGACTCCACAAAGCCTCTTATTATCGCCCATACTCAAAGACTTAGTCGACATAGATAGCTTTAAGCCTATAGTTGTTGAAGCTGGAGCTGGTGTCTACGAATTCCCCGAAATCGGCAAATTGAAGTCCACTGTGATTTAGTATTATCAATACTTTACGGTACGGATCTTCTGAGTATGTCAAGCATGAGCCTAGCGTTATCCAACATCCAGTGATCGTTATTGAAGAAGACGTAAATTCTCTCAGGCTTAATGGTCAAGACATTATTGACAATATCCCTTAGCTCATCTTCTTCATAGTCATAAGTATACCATACGCCGCGCCCATGCATTCGAAGGTAGAGCACATCATTACTCTTGGCAATCCACGTACCTATAGGTGCATCTATGGAGACGATGGTTATACCCAACCTTTCACATAATTTCACAGTGTCATCGTTAAACCATGACTCATCTCTAAATTCAACAGCAAATCTCCATTCTAAACCTGTCTCCTTGGCATAAAGCTCTAACCTCTTAATGTTCTCATTCGTCTTCTTGAAGTTTGGTGGAAGCTGAAAGAGATAAAAGTCGATGCTATCATCCATCGAGCTAAACAACTTCCTAAACTTATTCCACGTCCCTAGTGAGTCCTCCTTTAACCTTTTAACGTGAGTTATTAGCCTATTCACCTTTATGGCCCATCTAAGTCCTCTGCCCTTCTTAGTCCAAGAGGCAACCTGGCTTGGAAACGGGAATCTATAGAACGAAGCATTTAACTCAACAGCATTAAGCTTAGAATATTTGACATACCAATCTAATGTGCCATCTCTATTCCAATCATAGAGCCATCCGGAAGTGCCCACGTAGATCTCGACCAATTTCAATCCCTGTATAATGCTATTGTGCAAAGAGCTATTAACATTAGGATCATAGTCTACGGTATAATGACCACCATGTAATACCAGAATTTCATGACTATTATCAAGGTAAACTTTTAATACATCGTTCTAAACATAGCTATGAGGGATCTGAATGAGCAGGTATGTGACTGTATCCATCAAGGTTCGGAGGGAATTGAAAGAAGAAGCTGAAAGATTAGGGGTAAACGTCTCTGAAGTGTTGAAGCGAGCACTAGAGGATGCCGTCAAAAGAAA
>QMSF01000200.1 GCA_003649565.1 Thermoprotei archaeon
ATGTAAAACTGGGTGATAGTAAACTTAAAAAACTGTGAATAGTGAAAGTGAATTGTGAGCTGTAGAGGGTAGCTTGGGGTCTCTATGACTTTCAATGACTTCAGATTCACAGTGTCGTTTCCAGACGGATCAAAGATGATTATAATTTTTCAAGGTAAAAATATTCCATGGAAGAGAATTCAGATGGTTAAGGACCTTATTGACATAATATCTTCTGCTGAATCTAGTAGTAGTCAAAGTGAATCGCAAGAGCAGACACTTATGGAGAGGTTTCGCCAGGTTATTGAGGAGAACTTTAGTGATGGCTCGTGGTTTACAAGTAAGGATGTTTTAGATGCTTATCGGAGAATTTACAATGAAAACTTGAAGTTGTCTACTGTTTCTACATATCTTTTGAGGCTGTATAACAGCGGCTTTCTGGAGAGGCGTGGTGAGAGGAAGAACAGGTTGTATCGTGTTGTCAAGAAAGTGGAGTTCTCTAGGCTTTAGTTTAAGCGTAGGTTTTAATAGTTGTTAGACCTCATGCCTTGATGGCTATGAGCGCTTTAGCTAGAGCTGTTATACACGTAACAGGCTTTGTGCAGGGAGTAGGGTTTAGACCGTTTGTTTATCGTCTTGCCACTGCTCTGAATCTTAAAGGATACGTTATCAATCTTGGTGATGCAGGTGTAGAGATAGCTGTTGAGGGTCATAGGGATTCTATTGAGGAGTTTCTTAGGCGTCTTCAAACTGATAAGCCTGCTCCTGCTCGTATTGACTCGATTTTAATTGAATGGTTTGAATATAGTGGTGAATTTAGGGATTTTCGTATATTGTCTAGCGATTTTAAGGTTAAGCGTGGAGGCTCTACGATTCCTCCCGACATAGCGATATGTGATGATTGTATTAGGGATATTATGAGCGACGATCCTCGATGGGCAGGTTATCCCTTTACATGTTGTGCGATTTGTGGGCCAAGGTTCACCATGATATTTGACATGCCATATGATCGTGAGCGCACTTCTATGGTTAAATTCCCTATGTGCGAGTTTTGCCGACGTGACTATGAGGATCCTACTAATAGGAGATATCACGCTGAGGGTATTTGCTGTAAATTCTGTGGTCCTAAGATCGAGTTATTAGATCATAATGGCTCTAAGCTTCCTTGTGATGAGCCTCTTGTTGAAGCTGCTAAGATCATTAAGGAAGGGTTTATAGTTGCGGTTAAAGGAATAGGAGGTTTTCACATAGCTTGTCTGGCCACAGACGATGATGTGGTTTTGAGGCTTAGGAAGAGGCGTAGAAGACCTCAACAACCATTTGCCGTGATGTCTCTTTGCATCGAAGATGTCAAAAACTTTGCTCACGTCTCCCCTCTCGAGGAGGAGCTGCTTAAGTCTAGGGAGCGCCCTATAGTTGTGCTAAAAATTAAGCGTGACAGCCCCATCTCGCCTTGGGTTTCTCCTGGACTCGATAGCATAGGGGTTATGCTACCTTACACGGGCATTCACCTACTGCTTTTAATGCATGTTAAGGAGCCAGCAATTATCATGACTAGCGGTAATTATCCAGGAGAGCCCATGGTCACAAATATCGACGATGCATTGAAAAGACTTTCAGGGATAGTAGACTACTACTTAACGCATAATAGGGATATAGTAAATCGCTGCGACGACTCTGTCATAAGAGTATCTAATGGTATACCGACTTTTCTTCGTCGATCTAGAGGGTATGCGCCTTCACCAATAACGTTCTCAGGCCTCCATGATGGAGATTGGTGTATTGTAGCCTTTGGTGGTGATCTCAATGTGACTATTTCTTTTCTTAAAGGAAATAAATGCTATGTAAGTCAGCATATAGGAGATGTCGATAACCTAGATACTCTAAACTTCTTAAAACAAACATATAACACCTTGAAGGGCCTTCTTAAAATAAGGAAGGTGGATGCTATTGTATGTGATTTAAATCGTAGCTTTCCATCAACTAGATTTGCTGAAGAGCTTAGTGAAACTTTAGGTATATCATTAATCAGAGTTCAGCATCACCACGCTCATGCAGCATCGCTAGCAGCTGAGCAGGGATTGGAGACCGATGACCAAGCAATATACATAACAATAGATGGTGTAGGTCTAGGCGATGATGGCACTGCTTGGGGTGGAGAAGTGCTATTAGCTTCAGGAAACAAGTATGAGAGAATTGGACACATAAGACCGTATCCCTTGCCGGGAGGAGATCTTTGCGCGTACTATCCTGTCAGAGCTTTAGCTGGCTTACTAAGCTTAGTGCTGAGCCAAGAGGAATTAGAGGACTTTCTAACTAATCGATATGGACACGCATTTAAGTATGGTGTCCGCGAAGTGCCTATAGTCATGAGACAGCTTCGCTTAGGCTTAAACGTCATAAGCTCGTCAAGCATGGGGCGCTTCCTAGATGCCGTCTCCGTAATGCTAGGTGTATGCAGTTACAGGTCCTATGAAGGAGAACCAGCCATGAAACTTGAAGCCCACGCTAACACAAGTAACGAAGCCATAAACATTGATATTCCTATAATTGATCAAGGTAAAATAAGCATGGTAGATGCTTCACATATTATGTTGCAACTCCTAAACTTAATGGATAAGTATCCATCCAGTAGCATAGCTTATACGGCACATGTCGCTATAGCCAAAGGGCTTGCCGAAATAGCTTGTTCAAAAGCTCTCGAAGAGGGAATAAAAGTCATAGGGATTTCGGGTGGTGCTGCTGTAAATGAGATAATACTTAGGACGATTGAAGAAGAAGTGTCAAAGTGGGGGCTTAAACTTCTAAGGCACAAAGCCCTGCCTCCAGGAGATGGAGGGATTTCTGCTGGCCAATCTTTCATTGGTTTAGCGCACATTAATGCTTAAATTGAAAGAGAGTAAATTGACAATATATGAATGAACCTAGGATTAAGGTTATCTCAATAAACATACCTAAAGGAGCCAATGTAATAATAGGTCAATCGCACTTCATAAAGACCGTCGAAGATATATATGAAGTCTTAGCTTGCTCATCGCCTCATCTTAAATTCGGTTTAGCATTTAAT
>QMSF01000201.1 GCA_003649565.1 Thermoprotei archaeon
GTGTCAGGATCAAGATAGCACACTGCCTTAACACCATTTCTCACTAGCTTGATAAGGCATGATATGAGGGGCTCATAGGCTCTTGCTATGCTCTGCGAGCAATATAACAAGCCAAGCTTCGCTGCCTCCCTTAAAGCATCATCAGCCCCTTCAGTTTGATGTAAAAAGACCTCAAAGCCTTTAGGCATGTCAACCAATACACATTTCACGTCATAGCTTATAACGAGAGAATATAGACTCGCTGCTGCCATGAGATTAGCGCATCTAAGTTTCGATGGTCTAATCAACAAGAGCAAATCCCACGTTTTCATAGTTAGCTTGAGTCCACACTTTCCTTACGACATTAAGTAGTAATAAGGGGTTTTCAAAAATTCCTTTCAGATAATCCCTATCCTTCTAATGATAGTATGATGCATCATGATTTCGTTTAAGCCATGGTGATGCGCCATGCTCAATCCGAATGAGGTAGAGACTAGAGCTGAAGAACTATGTAGAACGCTGCTTGATATTAGCGCATCAGAAATTAGCATCGCAGAGAAGCTGAAAATTAGCATCTTGAGAAACACCATGTTGCTATTGGCATTAAACTTTAGGAGAATGGCAAATGGTCTCGAGGTCATTTTTGATATTGACAAACCGAGAAAAATGAGTATCAAACTCTTTGAAGGATATCAAACTACTTAATGAAAATGCGTGTGACCTACATGAATTAATAAAAGTGAATAAGCTATTGAACGAATATGTGAAGAAAATACTCATGGACATAATCAATGAGCTAAGCAACGTTAGAAACCCTAAGATGAACATGCTAAGACACTTGTTGGCTATATGCCACGTAAATGACGGTATTATTGAAGCTTTAAACGAAAACCTCGAATACATATTATGATCATAAATCATAGTGGTCTATGACATGCAACATAATGTTCCTTATCGAGCTTAACTAATTGAGGCTCAATTTCTGAGCATTCAGGCTTAGCAAATGGACATCGAGGGTGAAGTCTACATCCTTTAGGAGGCTTAGAGGGATCAGGTACATCGCCTTTAAGCTCTATCTCAATAAAGCACTCTTCACTCTTAACCCTAGGAACAGCGCTCAATAAGGCAGCTGTATATGGATGTAAAGGCTTTGTCAACACTCTCTCTGTTGGACCATACTCAACGATCTTTCCAAGGTACATGACAGCTATTTTATCAGCTATTAGCCTTGCAACGGCAAGATCATGAGTTATAAATATCATGCCTTGATCATACTTCTCCTTAAACTCCTTCAATAACTCAAGTATGGAAGCCCTAATTGAAACATCAAGGTTGGATGTAGGCTCATCAGCTACCACTAAAATTGGCTCAAGGAGGAAGGCTCTTGCTATGGCGACTCTTTGCCTTTGACCACCGCTTAGATTATGAGGCCTAATATTGTAGAATTCTTCTGGCGGTACAAGGCCAACTCTCTCAAGCATTCGTAGCGCTCTCTCCTTAGCTTCTGATCTATCACGTACAATTCCATGGACGAGTAGAGGCTCAGTCAATGCGTCACCTATTGTCTGCATGGGGTTTAGGCTTGTAAAGGGATCTTGAGGGACAAGCTGCATTCTCCTTCTAAGAGGTCTGAGCTTACGCTCTGGCAGATGTGTTATGTCAACTCCTTCAAATATGACTTTACCTGACGTTGGCTCATAAAGTCTTAATACCGCTCTTCCAAGGGTCGTTTTTCCACTACCGCTTTCACCTACTAGCCCTAAGGTTTCACCTCTATGCAATTGGAGGCTAACTCCATCAACTGCCCTGACTATTTTTCGACTACCAAAACTGCCAACTTTGAAATGTACCTGAAGATTATCGACAACAAGTAAAGGCTCCATTGACTCCATCACCTCAAGATGAATAAAGCCAGCACATCACATAATGCTCCTTCTCTACTTCAATGAGCTGTGGAAGTTTTTCACAACATATGTCCTTAGCGTAAGGACATCTAGGCTTGAAAGCGCATCCCTTTGGCGGATTTCTGAGATCAGGCGGCAAGCCAGGTATGGGCTTTGGCCACTCGGCTTTCCCAACGTCTGGCACGGAGCTTAGCAATCCTTGAGTATATGGATGTAACGGTTCGTCTATAACATTCCTCTTAGATCCATACTCTATTATCCTACCCGCATACATAACGGCTATTCTAGAGGCTCTCTCAGCCGCTAATGCTATATCGTGGGTTATGAGTAAGATGACCATATCAGTCTTGCGCCTTATGTCATCTAATAAGTCCATGATTTGCCTTTGCACTATGACATCTAAGGCCGTTGTTGGCTCATCAGCGACAAGAACCTTTGGGTTAAGTGCTATCGCAGCTGCTATCGAGACTCTCTGTCTTTGGCCGCCGCTAAGCTGATGCGGATAAGACGAGGCTAAATGGTATGGGAGGTTAACGGCCTCCAACAACTCAGTTACACGCTTCTTCGCTTCTTCAATTGGCACGCCGTGTTCCACCATGACCTCAGCTATTTGATCTCCAATACGTCTAATGGGGTCAAGAGTCGCAAAGGGATCTTGGAAGACCATCGATATGAGGCTTCCACGAGCCTTTCTTAATTCCTCGCCTTCCAGCTCCAATATGTTAATGCCATCAATCAAAACCTTCTTTCCAAGAATCCTTCCGGGTGGGGGTACGAGCTTCAACAACGCATAACCCAAAGTGGACTTTCCGCTGCCGCTTTCACCTACAAGAGCTACAAAATCCCCTTTAAAGGCATTAAATGACACATCTTCAACTGCATATACAGTTCCTCTTCTCGTGAAGTATCTGACCGTCAAACTTTCAACTTTCAATACGGGCTCGCTCATGGCTATACGGCCTCTCCACGATACTTCTCGCTGAGGCCTTCACATATGAGGGCAAAGCCCATGGCAAGCAGAGTAATCATGAGGCCCGGGAAGAATATTATGTGCCAATAACCTGAGAGTATGAAGCCCTTGCCCTTATATAGGTCATAACCCCAATCCGGCGTGGGGGGCTCTATAGATA
>QMSF01000202.1 GCA_003649565.1 Thermoprotei archaeon
ACTGGAAGATCTCCCTTAGTGGCGTTAAAAGCTATGCAGGCGGGTTTAGGCAATTTGAAGCCTGGGCTCATAGTCCTTCATGGAGCTAAGACTGTTGATAAATTAGCGGTGACAATAGCGAAAAATGAAGGCGTGCCATTGGCAATATCAAAGGCCCCTACGCAACAAGACCTGCTTAACATGCTTAAGTCAATAAGGCCTGGAGAAGCCCTATTACCACCGATCTAAGGGATAGCTTTAAAGCTAGAGTTACAGAGAGCCTTAGAGTTACTCGTGAGTGATGAGTTATGTTACCAGCGCTATACATAGGAAGATTTCAACCATATCATTTAGGTCATTTGGCTGCCACTAAATGGATTTTGGAGCATGAGGATAGGCTCATTATAGGCGTTGGATCAGCTCAATACAGCCATACTCTTGATAACCCATTTACAGTTGGCGAGAGAATAGAAATGATATTGGCAACACTAGAAGAAGAAGGTTTATTGAATAGATGTATCATTATTCCAATACCAGATATAGGTCAGCATGCTTTGTGGGTTCAAGTAGTAAAGCAGTATTGTCCTCCATTTTCGAGAGTTTATACAAACTCCCCTCTGACAAGAAGGCTGTTTATAGAGGCTGGCATAGAAGTTAGGGAAATACCGATGTTCGAAAGAGACAAATATGATGCTACTCATATTAGGAGGTTAATGCTTGAAAATGGTGACTGGGAAAGCTGTGTACCTAAGCCAGTTGCTAAAGTGATTAAAAGAATTAAAGGTGTTGAGAGAGTCAAAGAGCTGATTAAAAACGATAAATATGTTCACAGATAACATTGCCGTATTACCTCATCACTTTTCCTCGTAACTGCTCGTTTCACTCGATGCTTATGTTCTCAGCTGGAAAGCCCATGTTTATGAGCATTTCCTTGGCTTTCTGTCTATGGTCGCCTTGAAGCTCTATCTTGCCGTTCTTAGCCGTACCACCACAAGCACATGCAGCTTTTAGCTTTCCAGCAATGCTCTTGAGATCACAGCTCTTCTCATCAATACCCTCTATTACAGTGACTTCTCTGCCCCACTTACGCTTTTCAAGGTAGATCCTTATGATTTGTTGTTCACGACCAATAGCTTCGCAGACGCATAGGTCTTTTGGTAACCCGCATATAGGGCAAGTTTCACTCATTAGCTCCCATCAGCTCCTTTTATGAATGGAAGGGGTGGGTTTATAAAGGTTATTCCTCGAATAGAGGTAGCAGGCTTAATTGCTTGCATTGGTGAGTGTCGGCCATGGTTCAATATAAATGTATGCGTTGTGGCAATGTTTTTTCGTCAGATGAAATGATAAAAACGCTTGGAGTTAGATGTCCATACTGTGATGCTAGGATAATGTTCAAAATGCCTCCTCTCATAGTCAGAAAGGTCAAGGCGCGTTAGCTAATGAAAGAAATGATAACTCCATCAATATCTTACATGCTGATACGCATGTGGAACCATTATCATGAGGGGGGCACACCTCAACAATATCAAACCCTATGATTTCTCTGTCCTTGAAGAGCTTTATGTACTCTAAAAGCTCATAGAGCGTAAAGCCTAGTGGCTCTGGATTTGATACTCCAGGTGCATATGCTGGATCTAAGACGTCAATGTCAACACTTACATAAAGGGGGTCGGATAGCGTACTTAAAGAGTCGCTTATGGCTTTGAGCCCTTGTTCTCTGCATTGATTGAAGGTTATGAAGGTTAAACCTAATTCCTTAGCTTTATTAACCTCTTCTTTTGATGTGGCTCTGACACCGATAACCGCGATACTGCATGAAGATTCTTCAAAGCTTCTTCTTAGCCAGGTAGCATGGCTTAACTTTTGCCCATAAGGATATTCATCTCTAAAATCGAGATGTGCATCAAATACTACAAGTGATTTGGGGGCGCACCCTCTAATAGAGCCTAATGTTAAAGTATGCTCTCCACCTATTATGCCAACCTTTTTACCTTTTGATGTAATGTCCTTCACAACTTCTGCAAGCCTCTTCAAAGTTACCTCAATGTCGCCATGAGTCACTATAAGGTCACCAACATCAGCTATACCAACATCAGAAATCTCCATGTCTAGTTCCCAGTTATAGCCTTCAATAGCTGAGGAGTAAATTCTAAGCTGTAGGGGGGCGTATCTTGAGCCTACTCTAAAGCTTGAAGTTGAGTCATAAGGAAAGCCTAGCAGTACTAAGCGAGCCTCTTCAACATTTCTTTCAGACTCGAAAAAACGATATGGAGCTCTCGTGACATAAGTCTCCAGCGACTTCAACTGATGAACCCCCAAGCACTTTTAAGTTTTTCGAGTTAAAGGTGTTTCTAAGGGTTTAACTTAGGTGTAACTTATGATTATAGGTGGAAAGGCAACTAAGAGAAGTAGATATGGATTCGCTATTGAAGAGCAGATGAAAGGGACCATCGAGGCAACGAAAGTAGTATCAGAGGCTGGCTTAAAGATTCATGTAATAGACGCTGAATGGAGGATGAATGACGTTCTCCCTGGTGAGCTTGAAAATCTGCTAGGCCTATTCCCTGATGTGAGGACATTTGTAACAATAGCTGCGAGACGTAGAGATGTAGATCAACTATTGAAGTTATATCTTCCAATCATGGAGGAAACGGGAAATGCTGGACTATGCATAGTGGCTGGAAATAAGGTGTACTTAGAGAGTGATGAAGCTTCAGCGAGTCCTTACAAATCCGTTAAGAGGGTCTTAGAGCAAGTATATGGTAGGATATCAAGGATACTATTAGGTGTTGAAGGCCTAGAGAAGCATGTTAATGAGATAATTAAGTCATATCCCGAGTTGAAGCTCTTCTTCCTGTACGACGAAGAGAAGCTTGGGTTTATTGAAGACTACGCTAAAGAGGGGGTTGAGAGTGCAGTCTATGTGCCATATGCCGTAGACAAACCGCTTAACGATATCGTGAAGATGTTAGCTGATTATGCTTTGAGGAGAAGATGGTTGAAAGAGAAGTTAAAGAGTATGGGCTATAAC
>QMSF01000203.1 GCA_003649565.1 Thermoprotei archaeon
ATCTATAATAATCTTGGTTACGCAACATCAAATTATTCGGGTCATCTTCTTATTCGTAAGTTTGTTGACCCCGAACCTCAACATGGAAGTTGGGGAGAAGAAGAAGAAAGTAGTATGACAGAAATAACTGTAATGGATTCAGCAATTGGTCAAGAAATTATTTCTCGTCCTAGACGTGAAATTCCAATTACTGAGTTGGCAGTTGGTAGCGAAATTATTTCTCGTCCTAAAAGAGAAATGATATTAACTGAGTTAGCAACTGGAAGTGAAGTAATTTCCCGCCCCAGACGTGAAATGGTAATTGTTGAATCGGCAGTAGGACAAGAGACACTTGAAAAAATAAGGCAATTGTTAATTAGTGATGTTGGTATTGGTGAGGATACGCTCGAAAAAATCAGACAAATATTAATTACAGATATTGGAACGGGTGAAGAACTACTTCAAAAATTAAGAGAAATAGTTATAATTGAGATGGCGACTGGAACCGAAGAAGTAGGCAAGGCACGATATTTATTGGTGACTGACATTGCTAGCGGAACAGAGGAACTATCAAAAATAAGATATTTGTTAATGACCGATGTAGGTATAGGCTCTGAAATAATTGGAAAAACAAGATATTTGACGGTGACAGATATTGCGTTTGCCCAAGAAAGTTTGTTAAAGGCAAGACAACTTTTAGTGACTGATATTGCCGAAGGAATAGAAAGCATTTCTAAATCTTCTCTTATATTTGTTTCTGACTCTGCTATTGGAACGGAACTTATCTCAAGACCGTTCCGTAGTATAGTAATTGTTGAGGGAGCATTAGGTGAAGAAATATTAAATTTTGAGGGAGTTCCGACTCCTACCGTAATTGTTGGATTTGTCCCGCAAAAAGCAATACAGAAACTACTGATAAAGAGATATAGCAAAACCATTCTTGATGTGCCATTGTCTTTAACAGTTTGTAAGTTAAGGCAAATAAAAAAGGAAGATGAAATAAGTATAATATCAAGGCGGGAAATAAGCAAGAAGTCCATGTTATCCCGCTCAATTAAAATTTTGCGTGACGAGGAAGTATTTGAGAGAATTCGTGTTTTTGCCCGTGAAAAATGGCAGATAAAGAAAGGATTAACAACTGAATTTTCATCAGAAGAATTAATTGAGAGAGAAAAGCAGAAAAGAAAGAAACGGGCACGAAAAATATTAGAATTACTGGACATTTTCTTACGGCTTTCAGAGGAAGACTAAACTTTTTTATTTTCTTCTTTTCTTCACGTGTTGAAAGGCAAGGTTTAAATAGGATGATGACCTATAATATTCTGGATGCTTATGACAACACCGACTCGCCGACAGATTCTAGAGCAAATCGTGAAGTTGAAATATCAAGACCAGATTCAAAAATATCCGCAGACTGAAGGTTTTGTCTTTGATGTTCTAGATTTATCAAATGTGAAAGACCAGTTTTTGGCTGACCCGCAAAATTGGATACGGTCACTAAAAGAAGTGGTCTGGCAACAAATAAACGCTATTTATCCAGATTACTGCACGCAGTATTTAGTTCATCAAGAAATGGTAAGTATCCGTCTAGTAAATGTCAAGCAGTTGGTTGGCGGTGTAACAAAACTTAAAGATTTAAACAGTAAACACATTGGGAAACTTGTTGTTCTTCGTGGCATGGTTAACCGTTTAAGCCCGATTCGCCCATTTTATATCGTTGTAACCTTCATTTGTAGAGAATGTGGAAGTGAAATAATTATTCCGCAAGAATTGCCGATAGAACTTATAACGCCGACTCGATGTAGTAACTCGCCCAGTTGTAGATGCCACAAATTTGATGCTTCAAACGAATTAAGCCATTTTGTTGATAGTCAAGAATTACGGCTCCAAGAACTGCCAGAAGACACCAAAGGAAGAATACCCCGCTCAATTGACCTTTTCGTGTTTTCTAAACCTCTTCTAAACAAGATTAAATGTGGCGATATAGCTGAAATAACTGGCATCGTAAAGCTTTTCCACATTTACAAGCGTGGAAGAAAAACCAGATTCACCAAATTTTATCTAGAAGTCTTCGACATTCAAAAACGGTCAAAAGACGTAGAGGAAATTCAAATTACTCCAGAGGAAGAAGCAAAAATCCGTGAATTAGCCCAAGACCCAGCAATAATACCGAAACTAGCAAAAAGTATTGCCCCCTCAATTTACGGCTGGCATCACATTAAAGAATCTTGCGTTTACTTCTTGTTTGGCGGAGTAAGAAAGGAGCGGGCAGACATTACGATTAGAGGCGACATTAACATTCTTTTGGCTGGCGACCCAAGCACGGCTAAAAGCCAGCTTTTACGGGCAATTTCAAACGTGGCTCCCAGAGCAATATATACAAGCGGAAAAGGCTCAACAGCGGCGGGCTTAACAGCGGCAGTTGTAAGAGATAGCCTTAGCGGAGAACCAATTCTTGAGGCTGGAGCTTTAGTTTTGGCGGATGGCGGGATATGTTGCGTTGATGAGCTTGACAAAATGCGTCCAGAAGACCGAACTGCAATTCACGAAGCAATGGAACAACAAACAATTTCAATAGCAAAATTCGGTATAGTAACAACTCTCTATGCGAGATGTGGAATTCTAGCGGCGGCGAACCCGCTAAAAGGTAGATGGGACGACAGTAAAACTGTAAGTGAAAACCTTGCTAATCTTCCAGTAAGCATTTTGTCCAGATTTGACTTGATTTGGATAATGAAGGACGTGCCCGAAGAAGAAACCGACCTTCAAATGGCTCTTCACATTCTAGGCGAAGAAGAAGAACTAGAAACAATTCCAATTGACCTAATCAAGAAATATATCGCCTATGCCCGTCAAATAAATCCAAAATTGACTCCAGAAGCCAAAAAGATAATTGCCGAATTTTACACGTTTACGAGAAAGAAAAACCATGAAGAACAAACCATTATGATTACTGCCAGCCAGCTTGAAGGTTTAATTAGGCTTG
>QMSF01000204.1 GCA_003649565.1 Thermoprotei archaeon
AAGATCGTAAGGCTCATTAAGCTTAATAATTGTTGGAACGACCTTGCTCACATAAGGTTTCTTCCCTTCCTTCTCAAGCCTATCCATTACCTCTTGAACTGACGCCTTAAGGCTATTAACCCTTAAGCTTAATGGAAGCCTCTCATTGAGAGCTTTAAACAACTCTTCAGCCTCGCCATCACCTAAAAGCCGCCTCATATCATCTATGAACCATCTCGGCAGCATATACTGAAACTCGAGTTCTTCTCCGCGATCTCTAGGCCTAAACTTGTACTCCGCGATTTTATCATAGAGCTCCCAATAGTACATGCTTACAAAGGGATGCGTAATTCGAGAGAGAAACTTAGACACGCTCTTCCTCAAGTTCTCCATAGTCTTATTAGTGGGATTGAAGAATAGAGTGATTCCCAGGGCGACCCTCATTGAAGCTCTAAGCCAAGGATCTAATATCAAAGGCTTTTCAACTCCAACTATATCGACTATCGCTCTATCAATCATACCCTGTCTCTTCAAGATTTCATAGAGTATGGCCGTCAAAAAGCGATCTCGACTTGAACCCAAGATACCCCTTTTAGTGAATACCTCTCTCTTAGCTGCTTGACTGGGCTTTACCTGCTCAGCTCGCCTAATAGCTTCAATTAAGATCTCCAAGTCCTCAGGGGACAAGTCTAATTTGGGCCTTGAATTCAAGGATCCTCAAACCTCTAGCAGCTATTTCGCTGTATGCATTCAAGGCTATCTTATTGTGGTGCATGAAAATACGCTTTTTGCTCACCTCTCTCAAAAATTCGTGTGATGATTTTAGCTAAGTGGAGCCAATTAGCGAGAATAATTAATAGAGCTGATGTAGTGCTAGAGGTAGTTGATGCTAGAAATCCCATGGCTACTCGCAGCTCCAGACTTGAGCAAATGGTCAAGAAGAAGGGCAAGCAATTACTCATAGTGCTAAATAAGGGCGACTTAGTGCCCATAGAGATTCTCAAAGCATGGACTCGATACTTCAAGAGTCAAGGAATACCAGCAGTCTACATGGCCGCTTCAAAGCACATGGGGACGAGGGAACTTAGAAAGGCCATAACATCCCTAATCAACAAGAGACCCATAATCGTAGCAGTAATAGGATATCCAAAGACTGGTAAGTCGACAATAATAAACGCCTTAAAAGGCAGGAGTAGCGCATCAACAAGCTCAATACCTGGAAGCCCAGGATACACGAAGAGCTTCTCGATGTACCGTATAAGCGAGAATCTAAGACTCATAGATACGCCAGGAACAATACCAATAGAGGGCGATGAGCTGGAGAAGGCCATTAGAGGATGCCCACCAGAAAAGCTTGAAGACCCTGTTAAGCTAGCAGCCATGCTAATTGAGAGAGCATTACAAGCAAATCCAAACGCCATAGAGGAAACCTATGGCATACCGGATAAAGACCCCTATACAATACTTCAAAAAATAGCATTAAAGAGAGGGTGGATCTACAAGACGACTAAAGAACCCATAATAGATGAAGCGGCTAAAGCCGTGATAAGAGATTATCATGAAGGCAAGCTAAACTTCTACATTACACCACCAGAACAAGCCTAAATTAGAGCCTCAACTGCAAGATAGAGTTAAACATAACAGTTTTCAGCGTGAAAAACACTGTTGCAGTAACCCTAAAACTATGCGGATAAACAATAAGAGAGGCCATGCATCAAAATATCATTGATAAAATTGAAGCCAAAGGGCTTAAGGTCATAGGGATTTGCGAGCGTAATGGAGAGACGTACATTGGAATTAAGATGCCTGAGCTTGTCTTCACGTTGAACTCCATTGAGTCTTTCGCTGTAAATTTCCCAGTTGAGCTTTTCGAGAAGAAGTACAAATTGACACTAGCACACTTAGCCTCGATAGACTACGACTTCTGCCGCAAAGCCGAGATAAAGCCTATATACATGCTAAGGAGAAAGGGCGTTAAAGGCTTCATTGAACAAGCATTAAATAGGCATAAACCCATTTACTTATGTCGAGATTCTATATGGCTTCCAGTGAGCATTAATGTTAATGAAGCTCTCGAGCTCATTGAGGTACTTAAAGATTGGTATGAAGTACGTTCACCTAAGAGAAAGGGGAAATAAAAAGAGTCTTCTTAGAATGGTAGTTCGCTCTCCATAAGCCCTTTTAGCAACGCTACGAGGTTTTCTAGGTCTCTTAGGCTTAGAACCTCTTGGAATGTATGAACATATCTAGTCGGTATGGCTATAACACCACTTGGAACACCCTCTCTCGATAATTGTATGGCTGTTGCATCTGTCGTGCCTCCCTCTAAAACCTCAAGTTGAAATGGTATTTTCATTTCCTCAGCGGTCTTTATGATCCACTGTTTGACCTTGGGGTTAGGAATTAGTCCTCCAGCTAGTGAATCCCTCCGTCCATCAGCAGCCACTATTACAGGTCCTCCGCCAACTTTCACAGGAGCTTCGTGAGGCTCCATATTAGGGTGGTCTCCAGCTATGGTTGTGTCTATCGCTATGCCAATTGTGGGCTTAACAGCATAACCAGCAACTGTAGCCCCTCTAAGTCCAACCTCCTCTTGTATTGTAAAGACTGCGTAAACCTTGCATTTAGGCTTAACATCCTTAATCGCCTGAATGAGAGCTGCACAGCCAGCTCTATCATCAAATGCCTTGCCCGCAACGAGGCCATTGACTAACTCCACGAGCTTCTTATCTATGGTTATGAAGTTGCCAACCTCAATACCCATCCCCTTAACTTCATCAGCACTTTTAGCTCCAACATCAATAAACATCTTATCGTAAGTCAGCAATTGACGCCTTTCATCCTCTTTCATTACATGTACAGCCTTGCTCCCTATGACACCTTTAATCCTACCCTTGCTACCATGGATTACGACGTGTTGCCCAACGAGGAGCTGATCCCATATGCCTC
>QMSF01000205.1 GCA_003649565.1 Thermoprotei archaeon
AAACATTCAAGGATGTAGCTGAGGAAATGGTTAAAGTTGCTAGAGAACTCAGCAATACCGCATCAGATATCAAGGATGTTATGAATGAGCTAAAGAAGCTAAAGGCTTTACCGGAGAAGGTTTCAGAAGCTATAAAGTCAGCTAAGCCTGAAGTACAAATAGACACATCAAAAATAGAGGAAACAATAAATGAAGCAGTTTCAAAGCTGAAAGATATAGAGGGTCTTACATCGAAGCTATCGACAGTTGAAAAACAGATGAATGAGCTATCGGCTAATTTAGGGAAATTAGGAGAATCGGTGGCTGCACTAACAGCAACAGTTTCGAGGCTTGAAGATCTAAGAACAACTCTAGATGAGATAAAGGAAGCAACACAGTATAATAGAGAAGTTCTTAGCATGGTTGAAGACACGCTCAAAAAATCCAAATCATTTATTGAAGAAGAGGAGGAAGAAGAATGAGCTGGTACATAAGCCCTGATGAAATCATATCTGGAATACGTAAAAGATATCCAACAGAGAAACTCATAGGTCCACCGCAAAGACCAATAGCACCTAGAGTCACCTATGCAAACGAGAATTTGTATGGAGTTATGATATACATTTATGGAGAAGGGATTAAGGGGCAATATCTAAGGCACGGATACTTTGATAGAGAGGGAAAGCGCTACTGGGCTATCGAATATGGATGGGTAACTCTTTACGGAAGGATGTATGATGGCAAAATACTTCCATTAGTTGTACTTGGTGTTCCAACACGCTTTGTTTTCCAACATAAGCCAGCGGAATTTGTGGGCTTTACGCTTGAGGAAGTACCTCTAGGGTATCTTGAGTGTCTGGAACGCCAGATGATTAATGTCGATAGAGTAATGAGAGGGGAGGATCCAGTATTAATCATTGACAAATACGACCTATTACGTGGTGATGGGGCACCGGTGCCTTCAGAATTTATTGATAGAATGATAGAGCAACATAAGTTGATAGCGACTCTTCAAAATACATTATGGGAATATGAGAAGGCAATTAAAGATTATAAAACAACCATTGCAATGCTTCAAGCTAGGGTTGCGAAATTGCAGGAGCTTACCAATAGCTATGAGTCTAGGCTTATCAAGTTAGGTACGGAGGTTACAGGAGTTCAGCAGGAACTCATTAGGTTGCGTGAAGAGGTCCTGGTAAGAGGAGCTGAAGCCGAGAGTCTCGAAGAAGCTCGTAGGAAGCTACGGGACATTATGGATGATCTTACGGAAATAGTTGAGGATATTGCTGGCTGGGTTTCTACTCTGAAAAGAACTGTTGAAATGAAGAAGAAGGAGGTGGAAAGTAGATGAGCTCTCCACAGCTTAACACGATTAATGCTACAATAAGGGATCTTGTAAATGTAATTGATGATGTTAAGAAGGGCAGAGCTAGTAAGGAAGATGCCTTAAAAGTCGTTGATGAACTTGAAAATCAAATAGATATGATGGTTTCCCAGCTTTCGCCTGAAAGAATAACTGATGAGCGCTTTAATGCTGCTGTAAAAGCGCTCAAAGATATTTCTGAGAAGTTCAAGGCGCTTAGAGAATTAATAATATTTGGAAGGTATATGCGTGCCAAGAAGCAAGTGCTTGACATTCAGGAGACCATAAGGCATACATATAGGCTTTTAACGCTTATTAGGGCTGGGGCTCCTACACCGCTAGTTTTCCAGGTAGTTCCTCAGTTCTTCCGTGAAACTGAAGTTAAGGTTCCTGAGGCAATAGTTTACTCGAACCCTATGGCTGCGCAAATATACAATATATTATTAAGAAAAGGGGAAGCAACGGTTGATGAGCTAGCTTTCCAGCTTAAGATTGACGATAAAACAAGGGATGAATTCAATAAAGCCATAGCTCAGCTCATAAGTACAGGATATGTTAAACCTCTGTTTACTTCGGATAACAAAATGGTTCTAAGGCTTATAAGGTGATAGACATGGTTTACAGCATATTCTACTATGCAAGTGAAGCTATAACAAGGGCTTTAGTAGGCTTTATTTTGAAAGTTTACGAGCACATGCACCGTAGAAAAATTGTTAGAGAAAAACCTAGGGAAAGACCAGCACCTACATGGGGTTTCTTCAGTATAACAAACCCCTATGGAGCGAAAGAGTATGTGTGGATCGGCAAAGACACAAACCTTAAGGTGTCAATACCTGCTCTAATAAAGCTCCCCATTAAGGCGCATGAGCTTGAGAAGCCACCTACAAGGCTATATTTCACATTCAAAGAAGCTGCTAGTAAAGACTGGTTTAAGGAAATAGAGTGGCTCGCTGAACAAGCTGAGAAAGCTAAGGAGGGTGAGATGGGTGCTTCTTGAAGTCATACTGGAAGATGATGTTAGTTGTCCACGCTGTGCCAAGCTAGAGCCGATGTTGAGAAGGATATGTGATGAGCTCAACATACCCTTCATAATCAGGTATCTTGGGAACAAGAGTGTTGCAGCCTATGAGGAGAGCGTTGCAACTCATACATTCTCTCCGGAGTGGATTGAACGCTACGGTTTACCCGAGCATAAGAAGAGTTTGAAGAAGATTAAGCCGGTTCTAAGATACTTGCAGCGTATAGGGGCACAAGCCTTTCCTAATGTGATTATTCGTTGGCATGATGGTATAAGAACCAAAGAGATTGTGATTAGAGGATTTGATCCTGATAGTAAAGAAGCTAAATCCTATATATCGAACCTTTATGTCTTGCTTAAAACTCTTCGTAAGGTGGTGTATAGGAGATGAAGAACCGTTATTCCTGGAGGGATTTAATAGGGGAGCCTCAGCTATGTGAGGGTGGCAGACTTGTGAGCATAGTGTTCTGTTGCGACCCAAGGAAGAAACCTTGCCAAATCTTTGATGAAGCACTTAAGATGCTGGGTATTAGCAAAGATGATTTTATCAGGGTTATGGAAG
>QMSF01000206.1 GCA_003649565.1 Thermoprotei archaeon
ATCCAACGCAGAGATGCAAAACATGTGGAAATAGAGTTGGTCAATGCCCTGGTCATTTCGGACACATCGAGCTCGCTAAGCCCGTCATCCATGTAGGCTTTGTCAAGATAATTTACCAGCTTCTACAGGCAACATGTCAAAAGTGTGGAAGACTACTTATTCCACAAAAGGAAGTGGAGAAAATCAAAAAGTTAATGAGAAATAAGCCTAGGCTTTGGGCTATAGTAAAGCCAAGGATCATCTCAAAGATTATGAAGAAAGCCATGAAAACCATGGAGTGCCCACACTGTGGTGAGCATCAAAGTAAGGTGAGGCTTGAAAGACCGACTACGTTTTACGAGAAGGTTAAAGGCGGAGAGCGAAGAATAACCCCTGACGTAATAAGAGCAAGGCTGGAAAGGATACCAGATGAAGATTATGAGATCATGGGCTTTAACCCGAAGACGTCAAGGCCTGAATGGATGGTCTTAACGGTTTTGCCTGTGCCTCCAGTAACAGTTAGACCATCCATAACATTAGAGTCAGGCCTTAGATCAGAGGACGATTTGACTCACAAGATAGTTGATATAATTAGGATCAACGAGCGCTTGAAAGAACAAATAGATATGGGCGCGCCAATGGCCATTATAGAGGAGCTCTGGGACTTATTGCAATACCATGTGACCACGTATTTTGATAATGAAGTTTCAGGCATACCACCTGCTAGGCATAGATCTGGTAGAGTCCTAAGGACTTTGGCTCAAAGGCTTAAGGGCAAGGAGGGCAGGTTTAGAAGCAGCTTATCCGGCAAGAGAGTTGATTTCTCAGCTAGAACTGTGATATCACCTGATCCTAATCTAAGCATAAATGAGGTTGGCGTACCGGTAGACATAGCAAAAATATTAACGATACCTGAAAAGGTAACCCCATGGAATATCGATGAGCTTAGAGAGCTGGTCATAAGAGGGCCCTACGAGCATCCTGGAGCTAATTACATCATTAGGCCCGATGGTAGGCGAATAGACCTTAGATACGTCAAGGATAGAAAAGCCGTTGCAGAGGCATTAGCACCAGGATACATAGTTGAAAGACATATAAGAGATGGAGATATAGCATTGTTCAATAGACAGCCATCACTCCATAGAATGTCCATCATGGCTCATAAAGTCAAGGTCTTGCCTTATAAGACCTTTAGGCTGAACTTATGCGTATGCCCACCATATAACGCTGATTTCGATGGAGATGAAATGAACCTCCACATTCCTCAAAGTGAGGAGGCTAGGGCAGAAGCATTAACGTTGATGCTTGTTGAACAACAGATATTATCGCCTCGCTACGGAGGCCCAATAATCGGTGGAACTCAAGATTACATACTCGGTGCTTATCTCCTGTCTCAGAAAAGCACGTTGCTAACTGAAGATCAGGTACAGAGATTGCTCTTTATAGCGGATAAATTTGAAATTCCAAAGCCAGCAATACTTAAGCCTAAGAAACTGTGGACTGGCAAGCAGATAATAAGCGCGCTTTTACCTAAAGGCTTAAACTACACATTAAAGGCATCGGCTTGTAGAAAATGCAAAGAATGCAAGAAACTGGAGTGCCCGTATGATGCTTACGTAGTGGTCTCTGATGGAGAGCTCGTGGCTGGCGTAATAGACAAAAAGTCCATAGGTGCTGGAGAGCCAGAATCCTTATTCCATAGAATAGTCAAAGACTTCGGAATAGACATGGGCTCATGGTTCTTAGATCATGCATTCAAAGTCTTCTTGAACTATGCATTCACACATGGTTTTTCAATGAACCTTGACGACGAAGATTTGCCTGAGGAGGCTGTTAAGGAGATACAGAAGAGGCTAAAAGACGCTGAAGCCAAGGTAGAGGAGCTCATAGAGAAGTACAGGAAAGGAGAATTAGGGCAGCTGCCAGGTAAAACTCTTGAAGAGACTCTTGAATCCATGATCCATGAGGTTTTAAGCAATGCAAGAGACGAAGTGGGCAAGATAGCCGCTCAATACTTAAAGCCTACAAGCCAAGCGCTTATGATGGCTAGATCAGGTTCAAGGGGATCAATACTTAATTTAACGCAAATGGCTGCTGCTGTAGGCCAGCAAACCGTTCGAGGTGAAAGGATACTCAGAGGTTACTTTGAAAGGTCTCTGCCTCACTTTAAGAGAGGAGATCTAGGAGCTGCTGCAAGAGGATTTGTCTATTCAAGCTTTAAGAGGGGGTGAACGCCACTTGAATTCTTCTTCCACGCTATGGGTGGTCGAGAAGGCCTAGTCGATACGGCTGTTAGAACGTCTCAAAGCGGCTACATGCAACGTAGACTTATAAATGCGCTGCAAGATCTTCACGTAGAGTACGATGGTACTGTGAGGACTGCTGACGATAGAATTGTTCAGTTAAAGTATGGAGAGGATGGGGTTGACCCGTCTAAGAGTGATCATGGTAAGGCTGTTAACATAGAAAAGACTATTGAGAAGGTCTTGGGGGTTGCTGCATTAGAATGAAAACCAAGAAAATAACCTTAGAAGATCTAAAGAAGAAGATACAAGAGTACTCAACAGAGCTACCCAAGTCAATTACTCAAGAATTGGAGGAGAAGCTTTCGAGGGTCATAGACAAACTAACGATGAATGATGTAGAGAGAATATTGAATGAAGTCGTTAGACAATATAGAGAGGCTGTTGTCGAGCCAGGAGAGGCAGTGGGCACAGTTGGCGCTCAATCTATAGGTGAGCCAGGTACACAGATGACGCTGAGAACCTTCCACTTCGCAGGAGTTAGAGAATTAAACGTTACATTGGGTTTACCCAGGCTTATCGAGATACTTGATGCCAAGAGAACGCCGTCAACACCGTTAATGAGGATAGAGTTGGACGAAAAGGCAAAGTATGATAGGGCTAAAGCTGAGGAACTCGCAAGGAAAATTCAGCATGTGAC
>QMSF01000207.1 GCA_003649565.1 Thermoprotei archaeon
GTCCCAGTAATGGATGCATTAGAGATCAATAGAGAATACAAGTACGAATTCGCCTTCATGCTCCATAAAGGCGATTGGAAACAAGCCAAAATATGGAGCAAAGCTTTAAGCTTCACAAATCCGCCAATACCACTACAAATTAAAGGAACCCACATGAAGGGAGAACTTCCAGGTGACGAATACTCCTTCTTACAATTAACAGACAATGCAATATTAACATGCTTAAAGAAGTCAGAGGCCGACGAGCACATCATAGCTAGATTCCATGAAGCATATGGAGAAAACACTAAGGCAACGCTCAACTTCTTCAGGAAACCAAGAAAAATGCTAAAAACAAATATAACAGAAGAAAAAGAGGAGCCTGGAGACCTAGAGCTACAGCTAAGACCATATCAGATAGTGACGTTAAAATTACTGCTATAATACCGAGGAGGGGATGATGAAAGGGTCACGATATGACCCTGGATGATTGAGATGCCCTACCCTGACCATCTTATCTCCTAAAGCATTTTTCATAAATCGATGGCGAAAGACACGTAAACCCCCTCTAAAATTAAGGGGTATGAGGGATGATGAAGGTCTTCTCGAAACGAAGCATATGATGAGTGAACCGTCTCACGCTGACTCCGGATGCCCGTCAAGACCTTTCTCACATCATTAATTTTTGGATAAGGCTTAAAAATCGTAGAGTTAGGAGTGCATGCGGAGGTGCAAGCTCAATGTCCGAGGAGTACTCGCGCCTCGTGGGCAACATAGCCTTACGCGAAATCATAAATAGCCTAAAATCAGGCGAGAAGACCGTTAATGCCATAGTTGAAGATCTAAAGAAGGTTTCACCATCAGGAATAACACCCTTAGCAGTAGAGCTATACCTATGGCTTTTACAGCAAAAAGGCTACGTTCAAGCTAAGGGTTCAGGCCCCAATGCCACTTATACGATAACAGACAAATGGAAAGAACTTGAAAGCAAAGCGGCAAAATAAAGATCTCTACGTGAAAAGAAGACTCAGATCCTTTTTTCTTACATCAATTTTAAGAGGCTTAAGCACAGTAGAGCATGGAAAGCATTTAGGCGAAGAATTAAACGATTAAAGATAAGCGGAGAACGTCATTTCAACAAAGCCTGATAATCTCGATGACTCATCCCAAGAAACCTGACATCTACTTTTCATGGCAACCTTATCTCAATCTCTCCAAATTGAAATGATAGATCACTATGAATGAAGCAATGGTGATAAGGGTTTCAATGAAGCACGAAGGCAGCGAAGATCTATGGCTTCTGGAGTTCAATGGTAATGTAATCGCCACCGCAAAGACGTTTGATGAAATCAAGAACTTAGCATCACGTTACGGCTACGCCATTACGCGATATAAGTTTATGACCATTAACATGCTGAGAGACACCATAAATCTTAAGGCTCCTCTAGAGGACATCAAGAGAGGCCATGAATCTTCTCCCTAATGAAGTCTTGTGATGCTTCTTTCAGTAGCTCTCTTAATTCTCTATCCAAATACGCTATAGCCAATGCTATTCTTGGAGGTAAATCTCCATACTCCCTAAGCTTAAAAGGCATTTCAACATTAAACATGGAGCATAATCTTCGAAGAGTTATATCCTCTCCTTCAAGCTCTGAAATTTCGAGTATAACTTTGATCTCCTCCTTGATCTTTAAAGACATTCTACTTCCTCCTACCGAAAAATGCTAATGGATCTAAACCATAGAATTGCATTCGCACTAACGTTCCTTCATAGGGATCGCATGTCTCCTCCTCTAAATTGGCAGCTAAGAAGACATCTATCTCCGCGAGTCTCTCTAGAAGTCTCTTCCTCTCATCAGGGGGCATGATTCTGGGATCCGTCATAGCTGCAACATGGAATTTCGCGTTATTATCAAGCAAACTCTTGATCGCCTTGAATGGAAACTCAAAAAACTCTTTCGAAGCACCTGTTCTAGCCTCAAAGGCTTCGGGATCTCCAGCTTTAAGCGATACCCTCACATAGACCTTACTAAAACTAATGACGTCTTTGACATAACTCTCGTCAGCTCCAAATAGCAATCCATTGGTTTCAAGTATAAAGAGCTTTATTTCATCTCTCTGCTCAATGAGCTCGAGAAGCTTTAGTAAGTGCTTTCTACAAAGCGTTGGCTCGCCACCGCTAATCCTCGCTTTGTTAACCTTCCATTTCCTAGCAGCTTTAACTATGTTTTCACATGCCTCTTCAGCTGAATAGTACTCCCCATAAGCTTCAGGAAAATCTCTGCTAAAATCCGTCCAGCAGAAATAACATCTAAAACAGCACCCGACTACATAACCAGTCGCAATGCCACCATAAACCCCTGTTGCGTAGAAAGCCGTGTACTTTCTAGCATCTCCCTTACAAACGATACTTTCAGTTTGCTTAGCGACGTCAAGAGGATTGAATTTATCCCCCCTCTTAATCATTCTAGGATATTCTCGCATAGAATGCTCCTCGCGATTACCAATATTCATCGAGCATAATCCCTGTTTAACCTATCTATGAGATTTAGCAATGCACCACTAAGCTCCCTAATGACTCTCTGAGATATTATATGCGACTTGGGGCATAGAGGGTCTACTACGACCTTGTCATTCTCAACATCATAGACCAGTGGGTAAAGACGGCACCCCTCAGGTCTATCAGGGTATATCATGCATGAATTTGATTGGCTATCAAGAAAAACACAGTGTCCATCAATATTCTTAAGTCTAGGTATGCGACCACGCCTATCAACAAAATAATCTTCAGAGAAACCGATTTTCTTAATCCTCTCAATGTCACTTTTAGTTAACGGCATTTTAGTATCATAACAGCATTTACCGCAAAGCTTTCCATCGATCCTACAGTCTAAGTAAAGCGTTGGCAGCCTCATTGATCCCCATAGAATACTGGTAGAGGA
>QMSF01000208.1 GCA_003649565.1 Thermoprotei archaeon
GGGGTAAGGGATTAAACTATGAGGATTGATCAAGAAGAAGTAGTGCTGATGCTGGGGAATGAAGCAATAGCACGAGGTGCAATAGAGGGAGATGTCCAAGTAGCAACGGCTTATCCTGGGACTCCCTCAACAGAAATTGTCGAGACTCTCGCGTCTCTAGCCAAAGAGTATGATCTATATGTTGAGTGGAGCACGAATGAAAAAGTAGCATTTGAAGTAGCCTTAGCAGCCTCATATTGTGGATTAAGAGCGTTAACAGCTATGAAGCATGTGGGCTTGAACGTTGCATCAGATCCGCTATTTTCATCGGCCTACACGGGTGTTAAAGGCGGTTTCATCATAGTATCGGCGGACGACCCAAGCTGTCACAGCTCACAGAACGAGCAGGATAATAGAATATACGGGTTGCACTCGTACATACCAGTCATCGAGCCCAGCTCTCCTCAGGAAGCCAAGGATATGGTCATTTATGCTCTTGATATCTCAGAGCTCCATGGAGTACCTATAATCCTACGAACAACAACAAGGCTAAGCCATGCAAGAGGCCCAGTAAAACTAGGTCCCGTAAGGAGATCTAAGAAAACTGGTCTTTTTGAAAGAAATCCTGAGAAGTTCGTTTGTCTTCCGGTCAACGCTCGACGCATGAGAATAGAAGCAATAAGTAGGCTTAAAGCTGTTGAAGAGACTTTCAATACCTCTAAGTTTAACGCCATAGAAGGCTCATCTAAAATCGGTATTATAGCATGCGGATTAGCATACGCCCATGTATCTGAGGCTTTAGAATGCTTGCAAGCACGCAATGACGTTTCTCTCTTAAAACTTTCAACTGTTCATCCACTTCCAAAAAGAATGATAATAGAATTCCTGGAAGATAAGGAGAAGGTCCTTGTAGTTGAAGAACTTGAACCATTTATCGAACTACAAGTCAAAGCCTTATGTCATGATTTAAATCTCAAAGTAAAAGTCCATGGAAAGGATCTCATACCACTGGCTGGTGAATTGACACCACAGAAAGTTCTACATGGTGTTTCATCTTTTCTGGGCATGAAAATAGAGGCCCCCCAAGAAGTTAAGCTTAAGTCTCAAGCGCCTCCAAGACCACCAATACTTTGTGCTGGCTGTCCTCATAGGAGTACTTTTTATGCCATAAAGATGGCAGTGAAAAGGAAAAACGTTGATGCGATTTACCCAAGCGATATTGGATGCTACACATTGGGGTATTACCCGCCACTCGAAGTAGTTGATACGACGATCTGCATGGGTGCAAGCGTAGGCTTAGCATGTGGATTAGCAAAGTTCAGCAATAAGGTAGTTATAGCAACAGTAGGGGAATCGACATTTCTCCATGCCTGCATACCTGCTCTCATAAACGCTATTCATAATCCTTCAAGCTTCGTTCTAGTAGTGCTGGATAACAACTTCACAGCTATGACGGGTCATCAGCCAAACCCTGTAACTGGCATTAATGCAATGGGTCAACAAGTAAAGCCCGTGCTACCAGAAGAAATAGCAAAGGCATGTGGCGTGGAGTTCTGCAAGGTGGTAGACCCCTACGACCTCGAATCAACAATATCATGCATCGTCGAGGCAATAGAACATGTACAAAAAGGCTTAGGGCCAGCCGTAGTAGTGGCAAGACGAAAATGCTCCTTAATGCTCTTAAGAGAACATAGGCAGGGCAAAATCAAATTGCTCAAGAGACAGGTCAATCCGGAATTGTGTAAGGGCTGTATGGTCTGCATAAAGCTCGTAGGCTGCCCGGCATTAATACCAAGAAATGGAAAGGTCATGATAGATGACAACATGTGCACAGGATGTAGCTTATGCGAATACGTCTGTCCACACAAGGCCATATATGTGGTGGAATCATGACGCGCGTAAACATGATACTTTCTGGTGTTGGAGGTCAAGGAATACTCACATTAGCAACAGTACTTGGCACAGCAGCAATACTTGATGGTTACGACGTTCGGGTCTCAGAAGTACATGGCATGTCTCAAAGAGGTGGATCAGTAATATGCCACGTAAAAATTGGCGATAAAATAAACTCACCCTTAGTAATGGAGGGCTCAGCCGACATAGTAATTTCATTAGAGGCATCAGAAGTTCTCAAGGCACTACACTACTTAAAACCAAGTGGTATAATCGTAGTAAATAACTTCGAGCTGCCACCACCGTTATCAATGATAAAAGGATTGGAGTATCCTCATTTAAACAAAATAATAGATGACGTGAAAGAAATAGCAGGTGAAATCTATACTGTAGATGCATATGAGATAGCTAAGAATATTGGCTCGCCGTTATCAGCCAACATGGTGATTTTGGGCTCAACATGGGCAACGGGTAAGCTCATATTGAGTAAAGAGTCTTTAGTAAAAGCAATAGCAAAGAGCTTCAAAGAGCACATTGCATCTATGAACATAAGAGCATTTGAAGAAGGAACAAAAATGGTGAAGAAGCTACTCTAACGCTATGGCAATTAATAGATCTCTCTCCGTTATAATGCCAACAAGCTCATTGTCTTGAACCACTAAGAGAGAGCCTCTATTGGCCTTACGCATTAAACTCGCAGCCTCACCAATATCCCTATCGGGACTTATGGTCACTACGTCTTTTGTCATAACCTCTTTAACCTTAACACTAAGGATATCGCGAATATCGTCAGATTTCACGTATTCAAACACCTTTCCAGATCCTAGAAACCTTATAATGTCCATAGCGACGACAATGCCTTTAAGCTCTCCATCGTCGATAATGGGCAACCTTCTAAATCCATTAGAGACCATAGTTCTTAAAGCTTTTTCAAGCGTGCTTTTAGAGCTTATGGTTACGATGTCACTGCTCATAACCTCACTGACGCTCTTGCCAGTAATTTTCTCGGCCAAGTGATCAACGACATCTCTCTCTGTTATTATTCCAA